>JAIRSF010000265.1 GCA_031255595.1 Tannerella sp. | reverse complement strand
GCCCATTTCAAAAACCAGCTCTCCGCCTGCGGCGATCTCTTTAAAATCAATATATGGTTTGTCGTAGGGTTTGCCGTTCAATGTGACGGATTTGATATATTTGTTCTCCGGACTGTTGTTTTTTACCGTAATCACGAATATTTTTCCGTTACCTGTCTTTATAGAGGCCGCATCCATAATGGGGCTACCGAAATAGTAACGCCCGCCCGCCGGTTCGACCTGATAAAAACCGAGCGCGGAAAGTACATACCACGCGGACATCTGTCCGACATCTTCATTGCCGCACAGACCGGCCGGCTGATCCGTATACATCGTTTCCAATACTTCGCGAACTTTTTCGGCGGTTTTGGCCGGCTCGCCCGCTACTGTATAAAGATAGAGCACATGATGGCTCGGCTCGTTACCATGCGCATATTGTCCGATCAGGCCGCTGATGTCCGGTGAAGCTTCTTCGCCCATGTCGCCGCTTACAATAAACAAAGAATCAAGTTTTCCCAGAAACGCCTCCTTACTTCCGAACAATCCGATCAGACCTTCCACATCGTGCGGAACAAGCCATGTATATTGCCATGCCGTTCCTTCCGTATAATCGTTTTCCCGGTGTACCGAATGAAACGGGTCAAAGGGTTCGCGGAACTTGCCTTCCGAATCTTTTCCACGCATAAACCGCAATACCGGATCAAAATAATATTTATATCCTTCGCTCAGTTGCTTGAAATATTGATAATCCTCGTCTTTACCCATCGCTTTGGCGACCTCCGCCACGCTCCAATCGGCTATCGCATATTCCATTGTTTTTGCAACCGATTCATTTTCTTTGTCAAAAGGAATATATCCGTACTCGCGCATCCATTTCTGACCTCGCTCATCCAGCATAACCGAATTTTTCAACGCTTCGTAAGCCTCCTTTTTATCAAAACCTCCAACACCTTTAAGGACGGCATCCGCAACCACGCAAACGCCCGGATTACCTACCATACAATTCGTTTCGTTCGCCATCAGATGCCATACCGGCAGCTTCCCCTGTTCTTTGTAGATGGTCAGCATGGTATTGATGATATCCGGCATTTTTTCCGGATGGAGGATCGTCATCAGCGGATGAGCCGCCCGGTATGTATCCCATAATGAAAAAGTCGTATAATTTGTAAACGCCGCATGACGGTGCACCTGCTTATCCGTTCCGAAATAATCCCTGTTCACATCACAAAATTCCGACGGAGCGATCATGGTATGGTACAATGCCGTATAGAAGATCCGTTTCGTTCTATCGTCGCCGGTCTGAAAATCGATCTTGTTCAGTTCCCGGTTCCAGGCCGCGTCGGCGTCGGCAACCGTCTGTTCGAAATCCCATCCCGGAAGTTCGGAGGCCATATTCATCTTTGCATTCTCCACACTTACGGGCGAAAGCGCCACTTTAGCGCAGACCGCCTCGTTTGCTTTCGTATCAAACAGAAGTTGTGCAAATGTATACGTTCGTTCTTCACCTTCTTTTGTTGTCCGCACCTGACGATCCGTCCGGAAATCTTTTATCGGTTTCGAAAAGACAGCCGCGAAATATATTTTCTGGTCATTGGCCCATCCTTTGGAGTGACGGTAACCGGATACAACCGTATCATTTTCCCTGATAACATGACCATCCTTAACGGCATCCCATCCGATACCATGTACCAGATCGATAATAATCCGCGCATCGGACGATTCCGGGAATCTGTATTTATGGAAGCCTACACGCTTTGTAGCTGTGAGTTCCACATCGATACCGTAGCGATCCAAACGAACGGCATAATATCCGGGACGAACTTTTTCCGTCGAACGGTCGAATAATGAATACATACCCGATTGCGGTTCGCCCGGCTTACCGCGTTCCGGCGCCACATCTCCCGTAACGGGCATAAAAGAAATATCACCCAGATCGCCTATCCCCGTTCCGCTGAGATGCATATGGGAAAAACCCATGATCGTCGAATCGGAGATGTGATAGCCCGAACACCAGTCCCAACCCTGACTTATATTGACAGGCCCCAGTTGTACAAGCCCGAACGGCACATTCGCCCCCATAAACACGTGTCCATGATCACCGGTGCCGATATACGGATCTACATATTGTGTTAAATTTTTCACTCCCTGCATTACATTCCCGGAAGAACTGCCGCCCGTATGGTTACAGGAGCATACGATCATTGAAATAACGGCCAACAAGCCTGTTTTTTTTAATGTATTCATCTTTTTATCGTTATTAAATTGTTTTACTTTTTTTGCCTGCCCGAACATTGTCCGATATTCAACACCAGGGAACGTCGTCAACTGTGCAAATGTAGCAATAAATTATGGACAAAAAAATAACTTACGGACATTTGCACCAAATATTTACACTGATTTATTTGCATGGTATTTAAAAAAAACCTACTTTTGTGCCCTGATTTTCCTTAGAAGGTAAAAAAGAGGCATCGGAGTGACGCCCACCTTCGGGATATAACCTGTTAATTATAAAAACAGATGTACGCAATTGTAGAAATTAAAGGCCAACAATTTAAAGTTGAGCAGGGAGAGAAAATGTTCGTACACCACATTAAAGACGCGGAAAGTGGTGCGACGGTAGAGTTTGACAGAGTATTGTTAATCGATGAGGATGGGGCGATCACCATAGGAACGCCGACTGTCGAAGGAGCAAAAGTAGTGTGTGAGGTTGTTTCACCGCTTGTTAAAGGAGATAAAGTGCTTGTCTTCCATAAGAAAAGAAGAAAAGGACATCGTAAACTGAACGGTCATCGTCAGCAATTTACGGAAGTGAACATTAAAGAGATTATTGCATAAACGTTGAAAGGAGAATAAAAAATGGCACATAAAAAAGGAGTCGGCAGTTCGAAGAACGGTCGCGAATCGGAAAGTAAACGACTTGGTGTAAAACTCTTTGGCGGTGAATTTGCCAAAGCAGGTAATATTATTGTTCGTCAGCGTGGTACGGCACATCATCCGGGAGAGAATACAGGTATGGGTAAAGATCATACGATTTACGCCCTGATTGATGGAACGGTTGTTTTCCGCAAAACAAAAAACAATCGCTCATACATTTCGGTAAAAAGCCCAGCCGAAAAACTCGCAAAAGAAAGCGCTATGCCGAAAGCAAAAGAAGAAGCAGTAGAAGCTCCGGTTGAAACAACTACAGTTGAAGCAAAAATCGAAACCATCGCAGAAACCGCTACGGAAACAGTTGCAGAAACCGCCGTAGAAACAGTTGCAGAAACGATTGCAGAAACCGCTACGGAAACAGTTGCAGAAAAAAAGCCCAGAAAAGCGGCAGCTAAGCCGAAAAAAAGTGCTGAAACGGACGCTACCGAAAGCGAATAACTAAGGCCAAAAGCGAAGAAAGAAAACGAAGCGGAAACGGCAGAGTAAGCAAAAGATAAAGGGGGTTGTCCGAAAAATCGGAACAACCCTTTTTTATTACCTTTGTACATTATAAAGTACACATAGACGCTTTTGAGGTAATTGTTTTTATATCATTATGCAGACATGAACATGAATAAGAAAATAAGTAACATCGTACTTTCAATTGTAATCATTAGTTTGTTTGTTGGCTGTAAAAGTAACAAAGAC
>JAIRSF010000252.1 GCA_031255595.1 Tannerella sp. | reverse complement strand
TACACAGATTTCAGCCGACCGGAGCGTTAAGCTTAACGGGGCGAAGCGGACGAAGCCTTGATTTTTTGGTACTTTTTTATCAAGAAAAAAGTACGAAACCCCTCATTAGCGCTTGTTTGATTGCTTATAATTGAATACTCGAAATGATGGGAGGAGGAGTACAAATACATACTTTTGCAGATGATCCGCATTCTTCTTTGTGCAGATAAGAACAATGCGGTTGTAAAATATTCGCTACCGGAAAAAAATAAAACAATAATGGCAAGTAAGTATCAACTTTACTTGCCGACAGAAAAACAATTATTGACTGAATTAAAACGAGAGATTAACGATTTAGAATAAAATTACATTTGCGCAGGAATGTTTTTGTTTGCTTGCAAACCAAACGGGAATACCGGCTTTTGGGCCGGTATTGACCCGGTTTTGATTAATAACGGTAATGATCCGCTTTGTAGGGGCCTTCTACCGGGACGCCGATATAGTCGGCCTGTTCTTTGGTAAGCTTTGTCAGCTTCACACCGATGCGTTCTAAGTGCAGGCGGGCTACTTCTTCGTCCAGATGTTTCGGCAGGCGGTATACGCCGACTTCGTAATCTTTCTGCCACAGGTCGATCTGGGCCAGTGTCTGGTTTGTGAAGGAGTTACTCATGACGAACGACGGGTGGCCCGTCGCACAGCCTAAATTGACTAAACGCCCTTCGGCTAACAGGAAAATCGAGTGGCCGTCGGGGAACGTGTATTTATCTACCTGCGGCTTGATATTGGTCTGTTTGATGCCGGGGAAGTTCACGAGGTTATCGACCTGTATTTCATTGTCGAAATGGCCGATGTTGCAGACGATGGCCTGATCCGGCATTGCTTTCATGTGGGCAATGGTAATGATATCCCGGTTTCCTGTGGTTGTCACGAAGATATTGCCTCTCCCGACAGCGTCGTCCATGGTGGTCACTTCAAACCCTTCCATTGCGGCTTGTAACGCGCAGATAGGGTCGATCTCCGTAACTAATACACGCGCTCCGTAAGAGCGCATGGAGTGGGCGCATCCTTTGCCTACGTCGCCGTAGCCGGCAACGACGACTACTTTTCCTGCGATCATCACATCGGTGGCGCGTTTGATACCGTCGGCCAACGATTCGCGGCAACCATACAGATTATCGAATTTGGATTTGGTGACGGAATCATTTACATTAATGGCCGGAACAAGCAGTTCGCCCTGCTCCATCATCCGGTACAGACGATGCACGCCGGTTGTAGTTTCTTCCGAGACGCCTTTCATACCGGTAACCATCCGGTGCCAGCGTTGAGGATCTTCGTCCAGTATATTTTTTAATGTGTTGATGATAACCTGTTCTTCATGATTACCGCCTTTGCGATTGACGGTAGACGGATCGTTTTCGGCTTTGTATCCCCAATGGAATAACAGGGTGGCGTCTCCTCCGTCGTCGACAATCAGGTTCGGGCCTTTTCCTCCGGGGAAACGTAAGGCCTGATCGGTACACCACCAGTATTCTTCCAGTGTTTCGCCTTTCCAGGCGAAAACGGGAACGCCTGCCACTGCGATGGCCGCCGCCGCATGATCCTGTGTGGAGAAAATGTTACAACTTGCCCAGCGTACTTCCGCGCCTAAGCTTACCAATGTTTCGATAAGTACGGCCGTCTGGATCGTCATGTGTAACGAACCGGTGATACGTGCGCCTTCCAGAGGCGTACGGCCGGCGTACTTTTCCCGTAGGGCCATCAGGCCCGGCATTTCGTATTCGGCTATTTCGATCTCTTTGCGCCCGAAATCCGCCAATTGGATATCCGCCACTTTGTAGGGCAGGTCATTTGGAAATAATTGTGACATAAATTTTATAGAATTGAATATTAAGTTTGCAAAGATAGCGTAAGCGGGGCATAAAACAAAAGGAAATCCGGTTATTTACAAAATATCCGGGATATATCCGGAAAGTGCTTTCAGCACTTTGTCGTGCAGTGTACGGCCGGATGAGGCGATAATATGGTGTGAAACGGTGACGTCCGGGTTGTTGTCCATTCCGGATGTAATACCGCCGGCTTCTGTGACGATCAGTGCGCCTGCAGCAAAATCCCAAAGTTTTATGTGCGCCTCGAACCAGCAATCATACCTGCCGGCCGCCACATAGCACAGATTGGCCGCCGCAGATCCTGAAATACGAATGCCCATGCTCGACCCGTAAAAATGCGGGATGATTACATCGGCCAGCGGCCTGTATTTCGTATAATTGTAAGGAAGCCCCGTCCCAATAAGCGATTTGTCGATATCCGACGTCTGAGAGACCTGTATCCGTTTATCGTTTAAGTAGGCGCCTCCGCCTTTCCAGGCATAGAAACATTCCCTGCGGCACACTTCGTAAACGACGCCGATCAGCAGGTCATGGCCCTTCCGTAAGGCGATGCTTACGCAGTACGGGGCCAAATCATGTATGTAATTGGTCGTTCCGTCTAAGGGGTCGACAATCCAGCAATATTCCTCATCATGATATTCCGCCTGTCCTTCTTCCGAAATAAAACCGGCTTCGGGTAATAGTTTCGAAAGTCTTTCGATCAGCATGATTTCGGTGTCTTTGTCGATATGGGAAACGTAATCGTATTTTTCTTTCTCGATAACATCTTCGGGACGAAACGATTTTCTTTGTTCATGAAGGAAATCTCCCGCTTCTTCGGCGATCCGTATTATTTTTTCGGTCAGTTGTTCCAAGTACGGGGGCTGTATCATTTTCATTTGTTTTTTTCTTTGAATATGTCCGGCAAAAGTATAAAAAATAAGCGAAATATGCTTTATAACATATCATATAATTTTTGCTTAAACGTTTTACCTTGTATTTTTGCCGCATATTTGATTTATTCCCGAAAAAAAGATGGCTCGTGTTTCGATAAAAAATATTGCCGAAGAATTAGGCGTTTCTACGACTACCGTATCTCTTGTTCTTAGCGGAAAAGAGAAAGAGGGGCGTGTGGGGAAGGATATGGCCGAAAAGATTCGACAGAAAGCGAAGGAGATGCATTACGAACCGAATCATCTGGCCCGCGGCTTGCGAATGGGGCGCTCTCTGACGATCGGGCTGATCGTTGCGGATATATCCAATTTGTTTTTTGCCAACCTGGCGTTTCATATACAGGAATATGCCGAAAAATTCGGTTACAGCGTGATCATCACCAATACGAATGAAAGCGACCTGAAATTGGAGAAAATGGTGAATGTGTTGAAAAGCAGGCAGGTGGATGGGTTTATTATTGTGCCTACGGAACATGGAAAGCCCTATGTGGAGGATCTGGTGAAACGTAATATCCCGACGGTGCTGGTAGACCGTTATTTTCCCGAAATAAATACCGGCGCGGTGGTCGTGGATAATTATAATGCTTCGGCGAAAGCCGTAAAGAGCCTTATAAAGCAAGGTTGTAAAAATATCGGATTGGTTATTTATAAAAGCCGGTTATCGCATATGCAGGAACGTAAGAGGGGATATCTGGACGCCGTTACGGAACATGGCCTGTATAACCCGGATCTTGTGAAAGAGATCAATTATTCGTTTATCTCAAATGATGTTTCGATCGCGATAGAAAGTTTAGTGCTGAAAGAGAAGTATATAGACGGCCTGTTTTTTGCCACGAATACCTTGTCTATGCTTAGTATTAAGCAATTGATGAATATGAATTTGCAGATTCCGAACGATATAAAGGTGGTCTGTTTTGATAAAAGCGATGCTTTTGAATTTACAAACCTCCTTATTCCGTATATACAGCAACCGATACCCGAAATGGGGAAAAGAGCGGTAGACTTGCTGTTTGAACAAATGAAAGAAGAAAGAGCCGAAAAGAGATGTGTGGAGCTGCAGGCTTCTCTTATAAACGACCCGGCGAATTAATTTTTTCATTTTTTCAGTTAAACGATTATGCAGTTATTCGACAACTAAACGTTAAAATAATATATCATGAAACAAAAAATTATACCGGGAAACCTGTTATGGCCTTTCATTCTTTTGACCATGCTGTTTTTTGCATGGGCGGTTCCGAATAATCTTACGGATACGATGCTTGCCGCGTTTAAACGTATCATGAGCCTGTCTGATTCGAAGACGGCATGGATACAGGTTGTGTGCTACCTTTTGGGATATGGGTGCTGTGCCGTTCCGGGCGCCCTGTTTATAAAAAAATATACGTATAAAGCAGGCGTCATGGGCGGGCTTGGATTGTATGTGCTGGGTTGCCTGATGTTTTATCCGGCCATGCTGTGCCTGCAGGTAAATGCCGATATCAGCTTTATAATGTATCTGTTTGCTATTTTTATTTTGTTTGCGGGGCTTTCCGTACTGGAGACTTCGGCAAATTCGTACGTATACGCGATTGGCCCCGAAGAAACGGCTACCCGGAGGTTGAATTTTTCACAATCGTTTAATCCGTTCGGGGCTATAAGCGGAGTTGTTATCAGCCAGGTCTTTATTTTGTCCCGGTTGAATATATTGACGGCATCGGAGCGGGAGGCCGTTTCTTCGGAAGAACTTAACGCCATACAGGGAGCGGAATTGGATGCCGTTACCATGACTTATGTCTGGCTGGGAATCTTCATGGCGGTTCTGTTACTGGCTATTTTGTTTACCCGTATGCCGAATCTGAAAGAAGGAAGGCAAAAGCTTGATTTTAAAGGGACTTTTAAACGGTTGGGGCGGAATAAAAACTATGTCTGGGGTGTGGTCGCCCAGTTTTTTTATGTCGGCGCCCAGATTGCCGTCTGGTCGTTTATCATCCGCTATGTCATGCAACAGTTGGATTTTGACGCTGTGATCGCTACTCTGGGAACCGGCGCCTCTTCCGGCGAAATTGTTACGGCGCTTCGTTCCGTAGAACCCGTTGCCGGAGGATTTTATTCCCTTTGTGAATGGGTAGGCTTGGATGATTTACTGCCCAGGACAGCCGAACAGGCCGGAGCTACCTATTATATTATGTCCCTTATTTTGTTTGTGTTGATGCGCTTTGCCTGTACATGGCTCATGAAATATATCCGGGTGGATAAGATATTGACCGTCTTGTCCGTCGTCGCCGTAGTATGTTGCCTTCTCGCCATTTACGGTGAAGGATTAACCGGCGTATATGCCTTAGTGTGCATATCCGGTTGCATGTCGTTGATGTTTCCGACTATTTACGGTACGGGAATCAAAGGGCTGGGCGATGATACGAAGATCGGGGGAGCCGGCATGGTCATGGCCATTGCGGGAGCGGCGGCGCTGACGCAGATACAGGGGATCCTGTCCGATGCATCCGATATTACGCTGTCATATTGGGTTCCGGCCGTTGCATTCGGCGCGATTGCCGTTTACAGCCTTACGGTGTGCCGTAAGCAACAAATAAACTGAAATTTATAAACCATAAACAAGCATGTCATGAAAAAAGTATCATTAATTTTAGCCGGTTTTTTATGTTCTCTGGTTGCTTTCGGCCAGCAGTATCCGTATAACGGATTGAACAGTCATATGGGTAACCTGTATCGCTTATCCGATGCGAAGACACGTTCCATCAGCCCCGAAAATTTTACGGGCGAAAAAGGGAAAGGAGGTATGGCGGATATGAAGGATAAGGACAAGAGGAATACGGCAAACGCCGCGCAGGCCGCCCGTGACCTGGGACAGGGATGGAAAGTGAATCCGTATATACGGATTGAACCGAAGGAAACGATCACCATTGCGGAGATGGAAGGGCCGGGCGCCATTCAGCATATCTGGATGACCCCTACCGGTAACTGGCGTTTTACGATTATGCGCATCTACTGGGACGACGAAAAGGAACCTTCCGTAGAATGTCCGGTCGGGGATTTTTTCGGTATGGGATGGGGTGTTTACGCGCCTTTGTCTTCTTTAGCCGTCTGCGTGAATCCGGGTAGTGCATTCAATTGTTACTGGACGATGCCTTTCCGCAAAAAATGTAAGATCACGATGGAGAACATCAACGAACAGGATCCGATGACCCTGTATTACCAGATCGATTATACATTGACGGATGTGCCCGAAGATGCCGGTTATTTCCATGCGCAATGGAGAAGAACCAACCCGAATGCGACATCGGATTATACGATCATTGACCAAATCAAAGGCAAAGGGCATTTTGTGGGCGTTTATATGGCCTGGGGTGTGAATAATAACGGTTGGTGGGGAGAAGGCGAAATCAAATTCTTCATGGATGGAGATACCAAATTCCCTACGATCTGCGGCACCGGTACGGAAGATTATTTCTGCGGCTCATATAATTTTGACCGCGAAGGACAATATAAGGAATTTTGCACTCCTTATGCCGGTCTGCACCAGGTGATACGTCCGGACGGTACTTACCGTTCGCAGCAACGCTTCGGCCTGTATCGCTGGCACATCACCGACCCGATCCGTTTTGAGAAAGACCTGCGGGTGACGATTCAGGACCTGGGATGGCGTCACGGAGGGCGTTATCTGCCCCAGAAATCGGACATAGCGTCTGTTACGTACTGGTATCAGACGGAACCGCACAATAAGTTCCCCAAACTGCCGTCATGGGAAGCGCTTGAGGTAAACTGACCGTAACAGACCGTTTGCTTTTATTTGAAGGAAAATAAAAACTTGTTGTACCATGGGAAAAAATATGTGTTTTGTTTTGATGGCGGCAATTTTGCCGGTTGCTTGTCATGTGGAGGAAAAGGCCGGTAACAAGAGGGAATTTAACACGAAGTATGAAGGTGTTTATGCCGAAAGGATCGCGTTTCCGATCGGTGGCTTGGGAACAGGGATGTTTTGTGTGGAAGGTACGGGAGCTATCTCAAATATGTCTTTGCGGCATCGTCCGGAAGTGTTTCATGAGCCGACTGTGTTTGCGGCGTTACATCTTAAAAATATTGAAAACGGGACAAAGGTGCTGGAAGGGCCTGTGCCCGACCGGAAAAAGTTCGGAATGCCTCATTCCGCTTTGGGCGGTGGCGGGACATGGGGGCTGCCGAGATTTGAGACCTCCTCGTTTCATGCACGTTTTCCGTTTGCGGAAATAGAATTGAAAGACCGGGCGTTGCCGGTAAAAGTAAAGATTACCGCATGGAATCCCTTTATACCGACCGACGCCGATCATTCGAGCCTTCCTGTCGGAGGGTTTGAATATCAGTTTACCAATACGGGAAATACAGAACTTGAGGCGATCTTTTCATATAACGCCCGCAATTTTATGCATGTCGGCGGAAAAGGAAATTCTTATATCCGTTCTTTTGAAAACGGCTTTGTCCTTTGTCAGACCGGAGATGAAAACGAACCTTTCCATGAAGGAGAATTTGCCGTATTCACAGACCGGCCGGAAACGGTCGTGAACCATAACTGGTTTCGGGGCGCCTGGTTCGATCCGCTTACGATTTGCTGGAACGACATAAGTAGCGGCATGATGCCGGCAAATAAGGAAAGAGAGCCGGGCGCACCGGGCGCTTCGCTGTTCGTTCCGGTCAGGATCGGGCCGGGAGAAACACAATCGGTAAGATTATATATGTCCTGGTATGTTCCTTATTCGCATCTGCGGATCGGGGGTGAGCCGCGGAATGATACGGATCTTCCGGATGGCCCTGCACCTGTTGCCGGTGCGGAGAGAAGGTATGACTATGATAATACGGGAAGCGGAAATTACAGGCCCTGGTATAGCAGTAAGTTCGGGAGTGCGGACGAGGTAGCCGCCTATTGGCTGCAAAATTATGCGGAGTTGAAAAGAAAAACCGAATTGTTCACGAATGCTTTTTATGCCGGTTCTCTGCCGGCGGAAGTAATGGAAGCGGTGGCTGCTAATCTGACCATTTTGAAATCGCCGACTGTTTTCAGGCAGTTTGACGGAAGAATGTGGAACTGGGAAGGATGCGGAGATACGTGGGGCTCCTGTCACGGGTCTTGTACGCATGTATGGAATTATGCGCAGGCTGTGCCTCATTTGTTTCCTGAAATGGAACGGACGTTGCGCGAAACGGAGTTTTTTGTGAGTCAGGACAAAAAGGGACATCAGGCGTTTCGAACGAACCTTCCGATACGCCCTGTTATTCATGATTTCCATTCGGCCGCCGACGGACAATTGGGGGGAATCATGAAAGTGTACCGCGAATGGAGGATCTGCGGAGATGACGCCTGGCTTCGGATGATTTATCCGGCTGTAAAACAAAGCATGGATTATTGCATTGCGACCTGGGATCCGGATCGGATCGGTGCGGTTGAGGAGCCTCATCACAATACATACGACATTGAATTTTGGGGGCCTAACGGAATGATCAACAGTTTTTATTCCGGCGCTTTACAGGCCGTTTCCCTCATGGGTTGTGCTTTGGGTGAAGAGGTGTCCGGCTATGAATCCTTATGGGCGAAAAGTAAGGAATATATGGAATCAAAACTGTTCGACGGCGAATATTTCATTCAGAATATACGCTGGAAAGACCTCAAAGCCCCGGATCCGACAAAGGCTCAGTCGTTTCATACGCAATATACCCCGGAGGCCGTAGCCATCCTGGAAAAAGAGGGGCCTAAATATCAATACGGCACAGGATGTTTATCCGACGGAGTTCTGGGATCGTGGATGTCCTTAGTTTGCGGTATGCCCGAAGTCATCGATAAAGATAAGATCAGGAGCCATTTGGTTTCCGTCCACACATACAACCTGAAAAAAGATTTGAGCAATCACGCCAATCCGCAACGTCCGACTTTTGCTTTAGGTAATGACGGAGGATTGTTGTTGTGTAGCTGGCCGAAAGGCGGTAAACTTCAACTGCCGTTTGTGTATAGCGACGAAGTATGGACGGGCATCGAATATCAGGTGGCGTCGCATCTGATGTTTGAAGGAGAAGTTGAAAAAGGATTGGACATCGTTCGCACCTGCCGCAAACGGTATGACGGAAGCATACGGAATCCGTTCAATGAGTATGAATGTGGAGCCTGGTATGCCCGGGCGATGGCCGCTTACGGACTGTTGGAAGGCCTGACGGGAATACGTTATGACGCGGTTGACCGGACATTGTATATCGATTCCCGTATCGGAAATGATTTCACTTCGTTTATCTCGACAAATACAGGCTTCGGCAATGCCGGACTGAAAGACGGGAAACCTTTTATAGATGTAAAATACGGCGTTATCGACGTGAAGAAATGTGTGGTATCCGGTGTGGAGGCTACTTTATAGAATTTAAAATAGTTACAGTATGAAGAAAGATAATTATGGGATATTGCTTTTACTGTGTACGGTATTTTTTTCCTGCAGTAGCGGCGCTAAAAAACAAACGGATATGAATGAATTGGAAAAAGGGACATTCGGTTACGATCTTCGTTTTTTGTCCGGGAAGGACGAAAAACAGATCGTCCTTTCCGGTAATGGAGGGAAATCACAGATTATCGTTTCGCCGAAGTATCAGGCGAAAGTTTTTACCGGTACGGCCGAAGGCCCGGCAGGCAAAAGTCTTGGATTCGTCAATTATGACGTCTTAAATTCGAATACGACGGATGAGCACATGAACGGTTATGGCGGGGAAAACCGTTTCTGGTTAGGCCCGGAAGGCGGGAAATTTTCCGTTTATTTCGAACAGGGGAAAGAGCAGGTGTATGATAACTGGCATACCCCGCCGCCGATTGATACCGAACCCTGGGACGTGATTTCGGCCGATTCCAAACACGTTTTTTTTGAAAAAGAGATGGAGGTGACCAATTATTTGGGTAACAGGCTGAAACTACGTGCGGACAGGCGTATTACCCTCCTTGAAACGCCTGAGATCGAGTCCGGCCTGGGGATCGACCTGAACCCTGCCGTCGGTACGGTTGCGTATGCTACGGACAACCGGATCGTCAACCTGAATGATTTCGAATGGACGAAAGAAACCGGAACGATCTGTATCTGGATACTGGACATGTTTATACCGTCACCCGAAGCGGTAACGGTCGTTCCGTTTAACGAAGGGGATGAAGCGGAGTTGGGGAAGATCGTGACGTCCGATTATTTTGGGGAAATACCTGCGGGCCGGTTGAAGATAAAAGATCAGGCGATCTATCTGAAGACGGACGGCAAGTATCGCAGCAAGCTCGGTTTGAACGGCAGACGTGCGACTGCGGTGGCCGGCAATTACGATCCTCGGTCGAAACATCTTACGGTGACGACGTTTGATATAGACAGAGATGCCGTTTACCTGAACCAGGAATGGGATCCGACGAAAGACCCGTTGAAAGGCGACGCCATGAATGCCTACAACGACGGGCCGTTGGAAGACGGCAGTATCATGGGGCCTTTCCTGGAACTGGAAAGCGTTTCTCCGGCCGCTTTCCTGCAACCGGCGGCATCGCTGTCGCACAGGCATACGGTATATCATTTTATCGGTGAAGAGAAAGACCTGAATCCGATTGCGGAAAAATTATTCGGAGTAACCCTTCGTGAAATCAAAAATGCCGTCAGATAAAATGAAAGGAACAGCTTTGTATCGTTTAATCATTTAATACTTTATTATTGTTTATGAAGAAAATTTGTCTTATGTTCCTGACATTCGCCCTTTTCACCCTGAGTGGTTCCGGGCAGAATCTCAGCAACGAAATGTATGATCTGTCGAAGATTCGTAGCGGCGTTAAGAATAAGCGCGTCAGCAGTTTTGACAGGAGTGGGAACAACCGCGATCACCTGAAAGATATAAAAGACGGTGAGAAAGCAGTTCTTTTCGATGTGCGGGGGGCCGGTATCATCAATCATATCTGGATCACGATCGCTCCCGGCCCGGCCGACCTGAGCCGGAATGATATTATTTTGCGGATGTACTGGGACGGGAAGGAGTCTCCTTCCGTCGAATCGCCGATCGGCCCGTTTTTCGGACAGGGCTGGAATGAGCAGTATAATTTTTCCTCTTTCCCGCTGGCCGCCGGCCCTACCGCCGGCACAGGACTGGTTTCTTATTTCACCATGCCTTTCGCCGAAGGTGCGCGTATTGAGATTGAGAACCAAAGCGGAAAAACAATCACTTCTTTCTATTATTATGTGGACTACCTGGAGGTAAAACAGTTGTCGAAAGACCTGGGCCGTTTCCATGCCTGGTATAACCATGAACTGACGGAAGCGCTTCCCGAAGGAGAAACGGAATGGGGCGTGACGGGCAAAGAAGGTGAAAATAAAGACGGGAAGAACAACTATGTTTTTGCGGATATTAAAGGAAAGGGACATTTTGTCGGGATTAACTACTATGTACACTGTCCGTCACCCATGTGGTATGGGGAGGGCGACGACATGTGGTATATTGACGGCGAAGAACTGCCCGGTATGATCGGTACGGGTACGGAAGACTTTTTCAATACGTCGTGGTGTCCGAAAGAACCGTTTTATCATCCGTATTACGGCTATCCGAGGGTTAATAACGATATCGGCTGGTTGGGCCGTACACATGTTTACCGCTTTTTTGTGAATGACCCGGTTTATTTTGAGAAATCGCTGAAAGCGACGATCGAGCATGGGCACAATAACAATATGACGTTAGACATCGGAACGGTTGCTTACTGGTATCAGTCCGAGGCCGCCATGTTGCCGCCCGCCCCAAGCAAGGAACTGCGCCGGCCGAAACCCATGATCCGGGTGGAAGATATACATCGCTGGCGTCACGAATGGAGAAAAAACAAAGGCCATGGATCGAAACTGTGGGGAAATGAACCTTGAATTTGAATGATATGACAGCAAGAAATTATCCTAAAATCGGAATCCGCCCGATTATTGACGGGCGCAGGAAAGGAATCCGGGAGTCGCTGGAAGAAACGACCCTGAATATGGCGCGTAATGTGGCCGATTTTTACAGTAAGTCGCTACGTTACCCGGATGGCTCTCCCGTTGTGTGTGTGATAGCTGATACTTGTATCGGCGGTGTAAAAGAAGCGGCCGATTGCGCCGAAAAATTTGAACGTGAAAATGTCGGCCTTTCGCTGTCTGTGACCCCCTGTTGGTGCTACGGCTCGGAAACGATCGACATGAATCCTCTCATACCGAAAGCGATCTGGGGCTTTAACGGGACGGAGCGTCCGGGCGCCGTTTATCTGGCGGCGGCCCTGGCAGCCCATAACCAGTTCGGGCTTCCCTCTTTCGGAATATACGGCAGGGATGTGCAGGACATAGGCGACATGACGATCCCGGGCGATGTGCAGGAAAAGTTGCTGCGTTTTGCCAAAGCCGGCCTGGCGGTGGCCATGATGCGCGGCAAGTCGTATCTGGCGATCGGCTCCGTTTCGATGGGGATCGCCGGCTCGATTGTGAACCCCGATTTTCTGAGGGAATATTTAGGTATCCGGGCGGAGTATGCGGACTGTTCGGAAATATTGCGCCGGATACAACTGCAGATCTATGACAGGGAAGAGTTCGAAAAGGCGATGGCGTGGACGCGGGAAAACTGTATGGTGAATGAAGGCGAGGATTTCAACAGGGAGTCCGTACGGAGTTCGAGGGAACAGAAAGATAAAGACTGGGAATTTGTCGTCAAGATGACCTTAGTCATGAGAGATATGATGATTGGAAACGAGAAACTGAAAGAGATAGGATTCGAGGAAGAAGCGAATGGGCATAACGCGATTGCGGGAGGTTTCCAGGGGCAGCGCCAATGGACGGACTTCCTGCCCGACGGGGATTTTTCGGAAGCCATCCTGAACACCTCCTTCGATTGGAACGGTATCCGCGAACCGTTTGTTTTTGCTACGGAAGACGATCATCTGAACGGCATCAGTATGTTGTTCAATAAACTGTTGACAAACAGGGCGCAGATTTTTGCGGATGTACGCACGTACTGGAGTCCCGAATCCATAGAGCGGGTGACCGGATGGAAGCCCGACGGCAGACTGAAAGACGGCGCTATTCATCTGATAAACTCCGGTTCGTGCACCTTGGACGGCACCGGGCAACAATCCGATGAAAACGGCTGTCCGGTCATAAAACCGTTCTGGGAGATCCGGCAGGATGAGGTGGATAAAATGCTGAAAGCGACGACGTGGTATCCTGCCGGTCTGGAGTATATGAGAGGAGGGGGATACTCATCCAAGTTCCTCACCCGCGAAGGGATGCCCGTAACGATGTGCCGTTTGAACATCATACGAAATTTAGGGCCTGTTCTGCAGATAGCGGAGGGTTGGACTGCCTGTTTCCCCGATCATGTGTTTGATGCGATAGACCGGCGTACGGATAAGACGTGGCCTTCTACGTTTTTCGTGCCGCGTCTTACGGGCAAGGGACGTTTCAAAGATGTTTATTCCGTCATGAATTTCTGGGGAGCCAATCATGGCGCGATTAGTTACGGCCATATCGGGGCGGATCTGATCACGCTCGCATCCATGCTTTCCATACCGGTTTGCATGCACAATGTGGACGAAGACGACCTCTTCCGTCCTTCGGCATGGGCGGCCTTCGGCTCCGATCCGGAATATTCCGATTACAGGGCCTGCGCCGGCTACGGCCCCCTGTATAAATGACGGTTCACCGGCAGGCCCCTGAATGCCCCGATGAATGATTGATTGTAAAAAAAACCGGTAAAAGGAGAGCTGATTTTGAACGGTTACGCTTCCTTTTTACCGGTTTCCGAAAGATGTTTGTCAAAAAATCCGAATTTATATGATTAAACGCGCCGAAAATAGATATAAAGGCCGTTTGAAAATAAAAAAAACGGCTTTTTGACGCCATCTTGCAGTTATTTGCCATGCGGAACGGGAATCGCATATCTCTCTCCGCATACCGCAAAGTTAATGAATTAAAAGAATTAGAAAGGAAAAAAACACAAAAAAATTTCTTATGGAAAAACATTATGTTAATCGTATTTGTAAAACGATGAAGCGGATTTATTTATTAAAAGCGGCGATTATCCTGTTGTTTACATTATGTTCCGGCATTACGTATGCAAATAACGGCTCTCGGGAAATATCGCAGAAAAAAACAATTACGGGCGTGGTTTCCGAAGCCGGCGGAGAGACGCTTCCGGGCGTGAGCGTTTTTGTAAAAGGCACATCTACGGGGACTATTACCAATGCCGACGGAGAGTATATGATATCGGCGGAAAGCGGTTCGGTATTGGTGTTCACTTATATGGGTAAGAAAACGGTTGAAATAACGGTCGGCAGTAAAAACATCGTATCCGTCGTCATGGAAGATGATATGCTGGCGTTGGACGAAGTTGTAGTCTATACGGGGTATATGACGCAGAAGAAGGTCGATCTGACGGGTTCGCTTTCGATAGCAGGCGCGACCGATATTGCGAAAAATCCTTCGGTGAATGTGATGAAATCCCTTCAGGGGAAACTTGCAGGCGTACATATTCGTACCAACGGAGGTAATCCGGCGGAGAGCGTCAATATCCAGATTCGGGGATTGACCTCTTTGGCGGGAGCCATTCAACCCCTGATCGTATTAGACGGGATGCCTACCCAGAATCTGAATCTCCGGGATATAAATGCGAACGATATCGAATCGATTCAGGTATTGAAAGACGCCGCTTCGGCCAGTATCTACGGCGCCCGGGCTTCGGGAGGCGTGGTGTTGATACAGACCAAGAAAGGGAAAGCCGGGAAAACGACGGTTGAATATAGCGGCAGCGTTTCTTTCAACACAGTGCTGAACAAGCCCAAGCTGATGAATGCCGAACAATACGGGATTGCGGCTTTCCGGGCGCAGGCCTATGATGAAGAAGTATATGGCGTAGCCATGTCGTTGCCTGCAACTTATAACTTTACATGGCATAGGGAATCCGACGGAAGGGCTGTGCTGGACGGAGTAAACACCGCCGAGTGGCTGAATGTCGATAAAACGGTGAGAGGATCCGATACGAACTGGATGGATGAAGTTCTCCGGACAGCGACTATGACGAATCATCAACTGACGGTTTCGAGCGGAACGGATAAGTCGAAAAGTTTGTTCTCACTGGGCTTTTATGATAATCAGGGAACGCAGATATATACCTTCTTCAGGCAATATTCCCTGCGTTCCAATACGGAATACAGCCTGATAAACAACCGTTTGAAAGTAGGCGAAAACATAGCTTTATCCTATTTGCAATACAGGGACGCAAATGAAACGCGCTGGGCTATGATCAACCCTCCTGCCGCTCCGGTTTATGATATAAACGGGAACTGGGCCGGAGCTGCCGGTTTCGACGATTTCACCAATCCGGTACGCCTGTTGACAATGGGTAAGGATAACATCAACAATTATGTCAAAATAATCGGTAATATTTTCCTTGATCTCGCTGTTTGGAACGGCATATCCGCACGCACGCAATTCGGCGTCGATTATGGAAACGCTTATAGCCGGATCATTGACGGCGTCTGGTCGGAAACCGGAGGCCGGAACAGCGATGGGGAAAATTATGTGGGAAGCCATCAATACCATCCTTTAAGCTATGTATGGACTAACACGTTGTCTTATAACCGGAATGTAGGCAAACATAGTCTTGACGCCGTATTCGGAACGGAATTGACGCGGTTTACGGAAGAAGGTTTTTCGGCAAGGAGGGAAGGTATTTATCTCGAAGACCGGGATTTTGCGCACATCGGTGTGACTACGGGATCTAAGTATGAACTTAGAAGCTCGGCGGACGAATATACCTATTTTTCCCTCTTTGGGAAAGCCAATTATGCGTATGACGCCAAGTATCTGCTCTCCTTAACGTTGCGTCGCGACGGTTCGTCGCTTTTCGGAAAAAATAATCGTTACGGTACATTCCCGGCTTTTTCGGGTGGGTGGAGAATAAAAAACGAATCTTTTATGGAAGACCTGGAGTTTCTGTCCGATCTGAAATTGCGAGGAGGTTGGGGGTCGAACGGTAGTGTACAGGGGTTACCCCGCGGCTATACATCCACACCTTTTTCCACGAATTATTTCGACACATCCTATCCGATAGAAGGAAATGAAACGGGAGCCCTTTATTCGGGTTATCACAGAACCTGGTTGGGAAATCCGGATCTTAAATGGGAAACGACAACGCAAACGGATCTGGCAGCCGATTTCGGATTCCTGAACCAGCGGCTCAGGGGATCGATCGGATATTACTTTAAGAAAACGAAGGACATTTTGGTGCAGACGCCTTATATAGCGGCGATGGGAGAGGGGGGAGAACCCTGGATTAACGGCGCAAGCATGAATAACCGGGGATTTGAACTCGAACTTGTTTTCGGAAGCAATCCTGCGGATGCGTTTCAGTATACCGTTTCGGCCAATATCGGAACCTACAAAACGAAATTGGTCAGCCTTCCCGAAAATGTAATCAATAAATATCCGGGAGACGGTGTATTGGATCTTGTTTTGGGGCGAACCCCCAATGTCCATTACGGACTTGTGGCCGACGGCCTTTTCCGGACAATGGAGGAAGTGGATCTCCATGCCGACCAGCCCGGAAAAGCTGTCGGTCGTATCCGCTATAAGGATCTGGACGGTAACGGATATATAGACGACTACGACAGGACTTATATCGGGATAGCGGATCCCGATTTTTATGGCGGAATTACTTTTGACCTCGGATACTGCAACTTTGATATGAATATCTTCTTTCAGGGAGTGTACGGCAATAAGGTAAACAACGTATGGAAACAGGAATCGGACTTATGGAACATCACGGTTCCGGCAGGTAAGAATCATCCTGTCCGGATTTTGGACGCCTGGTCGTTCGACAATCCTAATTCCACTATTCCCGCCATATCCAATTCGACGCAAAATGCCGAAAACCGGTTTTCGAGCTACTATGTCGAGGACGGATCTTATCTGAAACTGCGAAACATGGAGATCGGCTATACGCTTCCGGACAAAATATCGGACAAATTGTCTATGCAACATCTGAGGATTTATGTGTCGGCACGAAACGTCTTAACACTTAAAAAAGGGTGGGGGAAAGACCGATATTCCGCTTTTGATCCGGAAATGCCCGACTACGGCTACCTGACCCCCTTCTCTGTGGCTTTTGGTTTAAATGTCAAATTTTAAAATTCAATACCGATGAAAAATTTCAAATCAATCCTGATTGCTTTTGCTTTCCTGTTTACGGCAAATGGTTGCTCCGATTTTCTCAATGTTACGCCCAAACAGGTATTAGATGAGGCTTTGCTCACAAAGCCGGAAGATATGGACGGTTTTGTAACGGCGGCTTATGCCAGGATGACGGATATACCCTCCTGGGATTCTCCTTTTTCTTTCTGGTGGTCGGGATCCTTGCGGGCCGACGATTCTTACAAAGGAGGAGGAGGCACATGGGACGGAGGCGACGGATGGGGTTATATGGAGACTTTTGTTTCATTGACCCCCAACGGATGGCCGCTCGATTTCCCATGGTACGTATCTTATCAGATCATTCAACGTTGTAACACAGCGATACAAAAAATCGAACTGATATCGGAAGATGAATACCCGGTTAAAAACAGCCGGATGGGAGAAGTGATGTTCATACGCACTTTTACTCATTTCAGGCTGAAACAATTCTTTAAATATATGCCTTATATTGATGAAAATGTGACAGGCGCTACGGCCGAATTTGAAGCTGTCCCCAACAGGGAAAAAGACCAGCCGAACGACTTATATTTATGGGAGCGTATTTTGGCCGATTTCAAAGATGCGGAAAACCTTTTGCCGGAGGTGCAACCCGAAAAAGGAAGGATCACGAAGAATGCCGCAACGGCTATGGTGGCGAGAACGCTGATGTTTATGGCTTATGAACAGGACGAAAGGCACCGGGTTGTCAATATCAATAAAGACCGGTTGAACGAAGCGTTGGGCTACCTGAATAAGTTGACGAACCAGGAAGGGAGTACGGTCGGCTTACAGGCCGATTTTGCCGATAATTTTGACGCCGGCTTTGATAATAACACGAAAGAATCTATTTGGGAGATCCAGTATTCGATTGACGACGGCAGCCGTACGGGAGGTAAAATAAACAGGAGCGAAGGGCTGAACCATCCGTGGGAGTGGGGCGAATTTAAATGTTGCGGATTCCATCATGTGAGTTACACGATGGGTAATGCGTTCAAGACCGGTTCCGACGGCTTGCCCCTGTTTGATACATATAACGAGGATGACTACGGAGATTATATTAAAAACGAAAACGGTACGGTAGACAACGACCTGATAGACGGCGGCAACCGGAATTATTTCGACAAATATACGTTCGACCCGCGTTTCAGCCATACGGCAGGCGTACCGGGACATCCCTGGAAGTACGATCCGGGCTTGATCTTCGAAAGGAGAGGTATCCGTAACGGCGCGGAATACGGTTATCTGAAATCCGTAAAAGAATTACCGCATCCCGATTGCGGATGTTTGCTGTACGACGGATGGCAGTTCAATTCGATGAACAAACGGATAATCCGGTATGATGAAATATTGCTGTGGAAAGCGGAAGTCCTGATTCAATTAGACCGGTGGGAGGAGGCTCTGCCGTTAATCAATAAGATCCGGGAACGGGCCGCCAACAGTACGAGCCGTTTGATAAAAGCGGACGGCACGCCGGTCTTGAATTATAAATGCGAAGTGTATAAGCCGGGCGTAAACTGCACATGGGATAAGGACTTTGCATGGAAAGCGCTGCAATGGGAGAATCGCCTTGAAATGGCTTGTGAAGGACGCCGTTTCTTCGATTTGCAACGTTGGGGCATTCTGGAAACGACCCTGAACGATTATTTTGCGATTGAAAAAAACAGATTTTCATGGATGGATAATGCGCGTTTTACCACCGGACGTGATGAGTTTTTCCCTATACCGCAACCGCAGATCAATTGGGCGAAAGGTAATTATACGCAAAATCCGGGATACTAATGTTTAAAAAAAAGACGATTATGAAAAATAGAATGAAAGTATTTAGTATAGCACTCATCGCTGTGTTATTGACCGGTTGTTACGACAGAGAGGTTATTGATCAGAAAGAATTTGACCATTTTCTGCCGCGAGTGGAAAATCCGGATTATGTGCGCAATGGGAATGTGGTACGTTTAACATGGCAAATACCGGCCGATATATCCGCTGATTTCAGGAGGCCGTTGGAAGTGCGTGTGCAAGTGGTGGAAAATAATATTTCCAGACAAGTTGTTACGGTGGAAAATGAAAACACCTTCGCAGATATTACGATCGACACAAGTAAAAAATATCGGTTTGTCGTAAAATTGTTCGGGTATTTGACCGTCGAAGCGCAGGAAAAAGGCAAAACGGATCGGGTTTATTCCGAAGGCCGGGTTATTGAAATTCAATGATCGCCTCCTTTCTGCCGGCATCATCCGTCGGAGAACGGGATACACCTGTTCTCCGACGTGTTTTGCCGGAACCCGGTTATCTTATGCAAATTTTATGATTCATGAAAACCGAACACAAATACCGTTAACAATGAAACTGAAAGATACAAAAGAATGGACGCTGTGTATCGTTTTTATTATTTGCTGCACGTCTGTGTTGAATGCATGTAATAAAGAGAACGTTCCGGATCCTTCTGCGCCGGTTGACGAGATCACGTCGTCGGAATCGGATCTTGTCCCGGATCGGAAGACGAGGGTCGTGTCGGCGATCCTGAACTTCGAGAAGTTGGACGACATAGATTACCTGATGGTGCGGAAGAGCGGCGGAGATTCTTATTCGGTTAAAATAAGCCGGGAAGAACTCTCACCGTCTTACCGGTTTAGTTACACCGTCCGGAAGTCCGATCCCGAATCTTTCCATTTGTTGCTGAGCGCTTATTACAAAGACGGGAGCGAATCGAAAGCGCTGTCTCTGCATATCGACAATCGTTGGGGATTTTTTGTCCGTAAAGTGAGCCGTATCGCCCGTGTGACGGGAAGGAGCATGGCGGACGAATCTTACCCTAATCCGAATCAAACGGCGACGAGATGGAACGTGGGAGGTACGGATCTGGGCATTATATGGGAAATGCAGGAGGGAAAGTACGGCATCTTCTTCGGCGACACATACGGCAGTGATTTTGTACCCAAACAGGCGTCACCGGGGCCTAACGGCGGAAGCTGGCGGTGCAATGTGCTGGCTTTCTCGGACGATCATGATTTGGACGACGGGCTTTCTTTCAGCGCTATGGCAACGGATCAGGGGGGGAATGCACGTGAAATCGTATACGGAGGGAAAGATGATTCGGGAAACGGCGACTGGACTTCCATTCCTACGGCGGCGATCCGCGCCGACGGGGTTGATTATGTACATTATTTCAACCTGAAAAACTGGACCGGATGGATCACAAATTATTCGGGCATGTACAAGTCTGTCGATAACGGACTGACGTGGACGAAGTGTGAACAGATCGTTTTTTCGTCCGACAGTCCCTTCGGACAGGGCGGTTATTTCAAGAAAGACGGATATGTCTATATGATAGGCACCCGGACGGGAAGGGACAGCGAGGCCTCTCTGGCGCGTTTTCGCGAACCGGATATCGAAGACCGGAATCGTTACGAATATTGGGATGGCGTTGCCGGTCGATGGATAACGGGTGATGAGGATAAAGCGACTCCCGTCATACGCGATAAAGTGGGTGAATTGTCTTTTATCTATAATGAGAAACACGAAAAATGGATTATCGCTTATTTTAATGCGGATCGGTATAATATAACCATGCGTACGGCCGAACATATCACCGGGCTGTGGAGCGAGCCGTATGAGTTGGCTTCCGGCAAGGAATATGCACAATTATACGGTTCTTATTTTCATCCCTTATCCGTATCCGGCGATAACCTGTACTTCCTCATGTCTATGTGGATGCCGTATAATGTATTTCTGATGAAGTGCGAGCTGGCAGACATGGGCCGTTTTCCGGACGAATAGGGGCTTTTTTCTGATACGGGAGATTTTAACTTCGCCGGAGGGGTGACGGCGTTAGCGGCTGCATGATTGAAAACTGCCGATTTTCAAAAAGAAAACGGACGTTTAAGTTGTATGATTAAAAAAAAATTGTTTATTTTGTATACAATTTTTAGAATCTCCGACAATGAAAAATTTTATGAAGATGTGCGGCAAGTATTTTTTTGTGTTTGTCCTGTTGATGTGTGGGGCATGGCCTGTTCAAGGGCATGATAGTTATGAATTGAAAGGTGATATCCTGTATAATGACCGGTGCAACGAGCAGGTGAATCCGGTGGCGAATGTGTTTGATGAGGATCTTCGGACGTATTTTCAATCCTGTCCTCCTTTCGGTAACTGGGTTGGGTTGGATTTGAAGGAAAAGCACGTTATTACGAAGATTGCTTATTGTCCGCGTATGGACGGCGATTATCGGGATCGTCTGCGATTGGGCGTTTTCGAGGGAGCGAATCAGGCGGATTTCGGCGACGCCGTTCCGTTGTTTATTATTCCGGGACTTACCGAAAGAGAGCTTACCGGACAGGAGATCGTGTGTACGAGAGGTTTCCGGTATGTCCGCCTTGTGCTTCCCTATGCGCAGACAGAAGGGAAAAGCAGCTATGTCGGCGAGTTGAAATTTTACGGTTATCAGGCGGAAGGAGATGATTCGGCATTGCCGCAGCTTACCAATCTGCCCGTAGTTTCGATCAAAACGTTTGAAAGCCGGGATGTTACAAGTAAGCAGGATTATGTGAAGGGGATTTTCACGATTATTTACGGAAACGGAACAAAGGTTTATACCGATAGTGTGGAGATCAGGGGACGTGGAAACAACAGTTGGACACATCCGAAAAAGCCGTACAGGATTAAGCTTAAAACATCCGTACAACTGATGAATCTGCCGGCCAAAGCACGCAACTGGACGTTGATCAATAATTACGGCGACAAGACGCTGATGCGTAATATCCTGGCTTTCGATTTTAGCCGGAGGATCGGGATGCCGTATACTTCTCCGGCCGAAGCGGTAGATGTGGTACTGAACGGAGATTATAAAGGCTGTTACCAGTTATGCGACCATATTGACGTCCGGAAGAACAGGGTGGATATAGAGGAAATGTCTCCCGGCGACTTGACGGGAGGATATATGATCGAAATAGACGCCTATGCGCATGAAGAACCGAAGAGGTTTTACTCCTACCGGTATAATATACCCGTTACGATCAATTACCCGGACGATGAAGATGTCACGTATGCTCAGGAAAATTTTATTGCAACGCATTTTGAAAAGCTTGTTTCCGCAGTCTATAATTCGAACTATGGAAGTTCGCAGACCGGTTTCGGACGATATGTGGATATAGAATCTTTTCTCCGTCACTTTTTAGTCGGGGAATATTCGGGGAACACAGATACCTACTGGAGCGTGCGGATGTTTAAAAAACGAAGTGAGGAATCGTTTGGCTTTAGCCCCGTATGGGATTTTGACCTGGCATTTGAGAATGATTGGCGTACATATCCCATCAATGAAAGGGCAAAGCAATGGAATGAGTGGCTGTGCCTTTCTAACGAGAGCAGCGCCGCGGGCGGAACGAAAGACTTTATCCGGAAAATCCTTTCCGACACCCAGGTGAAGAAACGGCTTGCCGAGATCTACGCCTACTATCGCGACAACCGGATTATTTCCGAAGAAATTCTTTTGCACGTTGCGGACAGTTGCGCCGGATTGCTGGAGTATTCGCAAGACCTGAATTTCAAACGCTGGCCGATCATGAACATAAAAGTGCATGAAAATCCGGTTGTTCATGGGAGTTACCGGGCGGAGGTCGCGAATGTGAAAAAATACATTTCGGAGCGTATGCAATGGATGGATAACAAGCTGAATTATGTTCCGGGCGTAAACAACGATTATGATGTGTACGACACCTTCGTCCCGGAAATATGGGCAAACGAAGGGAGCCTCTACGTAAGAGTGCCGGAAACGTGTGATTTCCGCCTGTTCAACCTGAGCGGCGGTCTTGTGGAAAGCAGCACCCTGCATAGCGGAGATCATCGTATACCGGCCGGGAAAGGATTTTATGTCGCAACCTTCGTCAACGGACAGGGCGTGAGGCGTCATTTAAAATGTTTTGTCCCGTAAGCGCTTTGCCATGCGGCAGAGGGGGAGTGGAGCAAAAAAAAGGAGATGAGTAAAAAGTCGGACTTTTTACTCACCATACCTTTCATCATATACAAACCCGTAGTTATTTGTTCAGTTCGTTGATGACCGCCCGGATTCGCTTTGCGGATGCCGGCGGGGTGTTGTTGATCTTATTTATTCAGTTCATTGATGACCGCTTGGTTTGCTTTGCGGACGTCGGCTTCGTTTATTTTGATCTTTTTGCGGTCGTATGTCATCAGGCCGTTTACTTCGCCTTCCACGTCTGTGGTCTGTGTGTATACGGCTCCTGAGAAACCGCGTTTCACCATCTCCTGCAATTCTTGGGCATACTTGACGTATTCTGCGGTCACTTCATTTTCGTTTTTAAACTGGATGTAGCCCCAGTTGCGTTTGTTCCACCAGAGGTGATTGTCCAATGCCAGCCCTATTCCGCCGTATTCGCCTAAGACGTTGACACGCTCTGCGTCGAAAAGGAACATTCTTGGGCCCGGATAGTTATGCAAGTCCAGGATGTCGCCGCAGGGACGGTGGTTACCACCGCTGGCCGGGTTCACTAAGCGGGACGGATCGTATGTTTTAGTCCATTCGGCTGTTTTTTCCGTATCAAACTGTCCCCATCCTTCGTTGAAAGGTACCCAAACAACTACCGAGGGGTTGGAGATGCATAAGTCCATGATTTCTTTCCATTCCCGGTAGAAGTTGTCGATCGATTCCTGTGTGCGTTTTTTGTCTGTTCCACCGTTATACTGATGAGGCGCCCATTGGTTTCCCATGTCGCCGCTCGGCATGTCCTGCCATACAAGGATGCCTTCTTTGTCGCAATGATAGTACCAGCGTGCCGGTTCTACTTTTACGTGCTTGCGGATCATGTTGAAGCCCCAGTCTTTTGTCTTTTTGATGTCGTAGTGGAGCGCCTCGTCGGTCGGGGCGGTGTATAACCCGTCGGGCCACCATCCCTGATCCAGGGGGCCGTAATGAAACAGATCCTTGTCGTTTAGCTGCATGCGCATCAATCCGTTGGCGTCGCGTTTTGTAGATATCTTACGGAAGGCGGCATAGGATTTTACTTCGTCCGTTATGCGTCCGGAGGATGTGACCGATACTTTCATGTCGTACAGATAGGGGTTTTGCGTATCCCACAGGGTCGGATTTTTTACGCTCAGGCGCAATTCATTGCCTGCTAATCCTTTGGCCGTTGCTATGACCTGTCCTTTGTCTATCAGTTTCACTTCGACGATGTCGTTCGTATTGCATTTGGAGGTAGAAACCGTTATGTTCAACGATCCGCTTTCGATGCAGGGTATCGTTTTGACGGCGGTGATGTGGTTTGCGGAAACGGGTTCCAGCCATACGGTCTGCCAGATACCTGTTACCGGCGTATACCAGATGCCTTCCGGGCGGTTCACCTGTTTTCCGCGCGGTTGGAATCCTTTGTTGGTAGGATCCCATACGCGGACTACCAATTTGTGTTTTGATTTTCCGGCAAGGAACGGCGTGATGTCAAAAGAAAAAGGCGTGAAGCCTCCTTTATGGGAACCGATCAGGATGTCGTTGATAAAGACGTCGGCTTTCCAGTCGACGGCGCCGAAGTTCAACGCTACGTTTTTCCCTTTCCAGTCGGAGGGTATGGTAAATTCGCGTTTGTACCACAACTCGTTTTCGTCGCCTACTTCTTTCATTACCCCCGAGAGAGATGATTCGATCGCGAAAGGTACCAGAATTTTACCGTCGAAAGCGGCAGGTTCGGCCGCTCCGCGGGGCGTGACGGCATAATCCCAAAGGCCGTTCAGGTTGCTCCATTGGCTTCGTTCGATCAGCGGACGCGGATACTCGGGCAGTACGTTTTGCGGATTGACCTTGTCCGCCCATTCTGTTTTCAGTTTCTCTCCCGCGGGAGACCATTGTGCGTTTGCGCTTAGCGTGAGCAGGGATACGCAGATGGCTAAAGATAATTTTTTCATGTTCGTTAAGAGTTTGAATTTTTAAATGATTATTAGAAGTGATTTTATTTTTTTCTCATTTTATCTTCCAGCATTTTCATGAAATATCCCCCGACAACGGAGCGTGCCCGGAAATTCATCGAACGGCTGTCTACGGTGTCGTGCCAGTCGCTTAGCGGGATACGCGAAACGGTTTCGTCGGCATAGACATGGACGGGCAGCATCAGTTGCCGGAAGTCCTCGAAGTTGTCGGCCAGGCAGGCGCTCCAGATGATCCAGTCTGTTTTTGTGTAATCCGCCCGGTTGTCAAGCGGCATGCCGTATTTGTTTTGCCGGGTCAGGTAGTAGGCTACTTCCTTTCGGGCTACTTCCGGCGGGAAGACCTGCAATCCGAGTATCTTGTCCCATATCAGGTTGTATTTCTGGCTCCAGGTGCCGGGTTTGTCGAACGTCAGGCGGTAGTGATCGCCGTCGTCCGCCATTTGCATCCATTGCGATGCCATGTTTTTCGCTACGCGGATGTATTTGTCGGACGTTTCTTTGTCGCCCAACATACCGGCCATCTTTCCGTATCCGGCAATACCCATTATCGCCTTGACGGACAGGTTTGCATTGTGGGCAAAGTGCCCTGCAAAATCGTCCGTACAGAGTTGGTTTTCGGGGTCGAGGCCTTCTTTCAGCAGATAATTGGCCCATGTGGTCAATACGTCCCAATGCTTTTTCGCATAGTCGGCGTTTCCTTCCACAAGGGTGAGCGCTGTGGTCAGGATCAGCATGTTGCCGGATTCTTCGACAGGCATATCTCCTCCATACGTTTGCCCGTTTGCGATGGGGTAGGTGCCTACGTCGTGCGACGGAAACGGTTTGTTCCATTTTCCGCTTTCGCTGAAATAGAAAATCGGATTCAACATGCCTTTCAGCAGAGAAGGATTGTAGATCAGAAAGAGGGGAGAGGAAGGGTAGGTGATGTCTACCGTTCCGATCGAACCGTTGCTGAAGTTCTCTTTCGACAGAAAGAGCAGGTTGCCGTCTTTGTCTTCAATCAGTTTATGCGCCGATATGGCCTGACGGTATGCCAGGGCGCATAGTTCGGCATATTCCTTTCCTCCGGCTTTTTCGGCGTCGGCCATCATCTGCAGGTCGAACTTCCGGCAACTTTGCATGACCGGCATGTAGTCGTCGGCGGCTTTTGCGAAGGCGTCGGTGATGTGTACCTTCCCGTTCCGCTTCCAGTAAGCCGGACGGTTGTCGTGGAAATATTGGATGGCGTATATGTCATCGTAGCCAATCATCATGAATCCGGTGGAGGCAGAAGCCGCCTTCCCCATATTTTCGCAAAAAGACAGGACGGCCGAAGGACTTTGTGTCTTGGTTTCCGATACGTTCGGCAGGGCAATATTCCCGGTTCGAATGAAATGTTCCTTCATATCCGTCGCCTCGCCGATGCGGATGACTGCCGTATTTTTCTTCCGGGATGCGATGTAGAAATATCCCCAGTCGATCCGCACGTTGTCACCCTTTTTTTGCAGTATGGGCTGTTCGGTCGTTCCGGTTTTTGCGAAAACGAGGTCGCCCGCTGCCGATAGCGTGGTTTCCGTAGTCTGCCCCGGAGAGTTGATAGCCCATTCGGGCGTTGCTTCTAAGTAGATCTGTACATCATGTTCCTCCCCGTCGGACGGGCGAACCCGGTAGGAGATGTAGTTAACGGGCGTGGACATCCGCTCCGGGTCGTCCATTAATAAAGGAGCGGTGAAGATAAGATCCAATTCTACCGGGCCGCACGCGAACGTATAATAGGTTTGTGTCGGAAGCACATTTACGGATTTTTGTACGGCGGCCGTTTCGAACGTCACAGCATCTTCGTCCCTCCGGAAAAGGCCGAAATCCAGATATCCCCCTCCGGTACGGTTATGGCAATGGGCTGCGATGATGTTTGTCCCCGCGACCAGTGTCTTTTTCACTTCGTCGGACAACTCCAATAAGACCTCATTGCGCCAGGTATAACCTGTTGCCACTACCGGAATGTTGTTTATATACAATTCGAAAATATCATCATGCGAATAGTTAAGGAAAAGAGTTTTTCCGGAAAAATCTTCCGTCAGGGTAAACGAGCGCCTCACCCAGATATCTTTGCTCTCCCATGGTGTGGAAAGATTGGGCATCTCCGGTGTGCCGAACGCCGCTTTCCCTTTCTGCCATGCCCGGTCGTCGAAATCGTGAGCCGTCCAGTCTCCGGCCGGTTTCTTTTCCGTATACGACGCCTCCCACCGTTCGTTGCCGGCTGTGGGCAGAATTGCGATCAGAGGGATGTCGTTTATCCCCATAAAGCGATAAGACACACCGTCTACGCGCAAGACGCCGAGCAAAGGGAACTTGACGCCCGTCCAGTGACGAACGATGTCTTCGTTCAGTTTATCGGTGAACGACCAGGCACTTGTATAAGGATCGATCGTGACTAACGGATAAGCCGGCGCACGTAGCGAAATTTCTTTAACGGGTTCAAACAGATTCACAGAAGGATTTGAACATCCGTAAAGCCCAAACACAAATAGCAGAAATACGATAGAAAAATTTCGTTTCATGATATTATAATATGAGAAAGTTTATGCCGCAAAAATAACCTCCAATGCCCGAAAACAGATTCAATAATCATTCAAAATCTTTCATGATTCGTTCATAATGAATAGTGAACGTTGTTAGTTAATAGTTAATAGTGAATAGTTAATAATCCGGTACGCGGTTTTTAGTAGA
>JAIRSF010000235.1 GCA_031255595.1 Tannerella sp. | reverse complement strand
ATATAAGAAGTTACAATGTTTAATACCTCTGTCTTCTCAACGCCCGTACTTTTTGATATCAGGCTAATAAGTTCTGCTTTAGTCATGTTAAATAATTTATTAAATGAATATTACGTTTCGATTTTCGGATTGCAAATATACAACTTTTCTGCAATAGAAAAAATAAAAACGCTTTTTTTTTAGTAAAAAAACGCTTTTATTTTTCCATTTGCTCCAAATAATGACTTGATTACACAGAGAAGCCACTCTATAAAAACAGCAAATCGATTAAAAATCAACAAAAAAAACCGCTTTTTTTGGATAATTGAAAAAAAGTTCATATGTTTGTACTTACTATTTTTTACTTTTAAAACATTTTATATATGTCATTGAACAAAGTTATTTTAATAGGCAACGTAGGAAAAGACCCCGACGTCCGTTATTTCGACAACGGTAACGCTGTCGCAAAATTCACCCTGGCTACCTCAGAGCGGGGATACAAACTGGCTAACGGGACGGAAGTGCCCGAACGTACCGAATGGCACAATATTGTAGCGACGCGCGACCACGCGCAGTTTGCCGAAAAACACATCAAGAAAGGCTCCCTGTTATACGTAGAAGGCAAAATACGTTCGCGTAGCTACGATGACAAAGACGGTAACAAACGTTATATGACGGAGATCTATGCCGACCGTCTTGATTTTTACTGGATAGGAGGCGGCAACCGCAAAGAGCAGGAAGCCGGTTCGACCGATCATATGCCGGCCGACAATTCACCTGCCGCAACAGATACTTTACCCGTACCCGAACAACCGGCGGACGACCTGCCGTTTTAATCCGTTGACCGATTTGAAACCCCCGGTTGACCGATTTTGACGTCACTCATACCCTTACAGGCAAGCGTTTTTAAAGAAACTTCTTTTAAAAACGGTTTCGTTTTTATATGTTCGTATCAAAACCAATAAGCATTAAATAAAATATATTTTGGAATCAGACGATTACTTCCCGGAAAAGCTGCTGCAAATAACATTCGACGACCTTACGACAGATTTTGCAGCAGCATTTGGCATAGCCATCCTGTTATTGTTATTCGTAACATGTTTATCCGCCGCCGAAAATGCGATCGCCTCCCTATCGCAGGAGAATAAGCCGGAAGAAAGCGCCTCGGCAAGGGATAAAATCATTATCTACCTATCCGACCATCTGCGGCTGATGAAAGCATCCTGCCGTATACTTCAATCTTTTATCCTGATTGCCGTTACGGCATTGTGCACTTACGGAATGAATGTATTCGGCATAACGCCACACATACTGACCTGCCTGACGGCATTCTTATGTACGGTTTTATTGTGGGTGCTTTTCTACGGAATAATTCCCAAATCTTTTTCCGGCCACGCGCTGGGTACGGCGCGCGCAATGGCGCCTTTGTTGAAATTCGTTATCAAAATAGGCTCGCCGTTCGTCCGCATGACCTCTATCCCGGTTGAAAGAGCGGAAAGCGATCCGATCAAAAAGACACAGGTGCCGCTTGCCGCCGGCGAAGCGCCGAACGACAGGCATGAAGAAAAGGAAATGCTGGAGGACATCATTCATTTTTATAATAAAAAGGCGAATGAAATCATGACGCCACGAACGGATATGGTCGCCTTATGCATTAAAAGCGATATCAATGAAGTCGTAAACACGATTGTAGAATCAGGATACTCCCGGATTCCCGTATATGAAGAAGACGAAGACGACATCAAAGGTGTGCTTTATGTAAAAGATATCATCCCCGCACTCGGCAAACCGAAGCATTTTGAGTGGCAATCGCTCATGCGGAAACCTTACTTTGTGCCGGAAACAAAGAAAATCGACGACCTGCTGGACGAATTACGGACACACAAAACGCATTTGGCCATCGTTGTGGACGAGTTCGGATGTACATCGGGCCTCGTCACAATGGAAGATATTGTGGAAGAGATCGTAGGGGATATATCGGATGAATATGACGAGGACGAAGATTATTTCATAGCTTTGCCCGACGGCAGTTATATCTTCGAAGGGAAAACCCAACTCAACGATTTCTTTCGTGAAACGGGAACGCCGCCGTCCGATTTCAGCGAGCATACCGAAGAAGCGGAAACCCTGACCGGCCTCATGCTGGCAATCAAAGGAACACTGCCCCGCAGGAGTGAAGTAATCGATTACAAAGGATATCGTTTCCGCATACTCGAAGCGGACGAACGTCGTGTACTGAAAGTCAAATTCAGCCTGATAGCGGATCATGGGGAAGATAAAAAATAAAAATAACCATGCGACATAGTGTCTTTTTTCTCCTCCTCGCCTGCATATCCTTTTCATGCAGAAACCATCAGACGCCCAAACCGAAAGGTCATCTTCGTATCGACCTCCCGGAAACGCAATACATCACCCTCAACATGCACGAATGGCCCTATGGATTCAACGTTTCAACACAAACCGTCATTGAAACGCCTTCCGAAGACAGCTCTTTGTATTGGTTCAATATAGATTATCCGGAACTTCAGGCAAAGATCTACTGCAGTTATCAGGCAATCACCCCGCAAAGTTTCCGCGAACATGAAAATGAATGCCGGCGATTAGTGGAACATACCGCCGGAAACGCCGACGCAATAAACGAAAAGCGCTATGAAAACAACGAACGCCATGTCTATGGCGCATTGTTTCGCATCGAGGGAAAAGCCGCATCGCCCATACAATTCATGCTGACGGATAGCGTTTCCGGTTTTTTTCGCGGCGCACTTTATTACAAACACAGCGCCAATGCCGATTCGCTTGCTCCCGTCACAGAATATCTGTTCAAAGACGTCACAGAACTCATCCGATCATTTTACTGGAAAGAAGAAGAATGCCTGTATTGAATACATCTGCGTCGCCCCTTATGGGTTTATGGAAGATCAGCGAATCATGGCGGGAATTATTCGATTTACTGATCAACAAAGAAGCGTATTACCCCGATCTGCAGCAAATACAGGCGGACGGGCGCAAACAGGAATGGCTTGCAACAAGATTATTACTCCAACATCTCTCAGGCCGGGAAATGCACATAAGCTATCAAAAAAACGGCGCTCCTTTCTTACCGGACAGCGAATACCACATCAGCATTTCACATACCCGGGGCTTTGCCGCCGTCCTGTTGAGCAAAAATCCCCATCCGGGCATTGATATCGAATATCATTCGGAACGCGCATGGAAATTACGTGAAAAATATATGCATGAGGATGAACTGGCTTTTATCCGGTCATTAGGTGATCATACGCATAAAGAGGGCCTCCCAACGGCAAAAGCGGCGGAAACGGCGACCTTGTATTGGTGCGCCAAAGAAACGGCCTACAAAGCGTTGGGAGAAACAGCCGTCGATTTTTCCGAACATCTTTGTATCGAACCGTTCGAACCGCTAAAAGAAGGAGTTCTCCTGTTGCATGAGAGGCGAACGGAGCAGAAACGGAGTTTCAGCATAAACTACCGGATAACGGAAGATTTTATATTAACGATGTACACATGAATACAGTATTATTAGGCAAAACCGGGATAACGGTAAACAAAAACGGATTCGGAGCATTACCCATTCAGCGGATTCCGGAAAAAGAAGCGATCCGCCTGCTGCGGAAAGCATACGACGGAGGCGTCGACCTCTTTGATACGGCGCGTTTCTATACGGATAGCGAGGAGAAGATCGGAAAAGCGTTCAAAGGCATGCGGGAAAAAGTCGTCATCACCTCGAAAACAATGGCAACCGACGCTTCCGGCTTCCGAAAAGATTTAGAAACAACCCTGCGGAACCTGCAAACGGATTATGTAGACATCTACCAGTTTCACAATCCGGGATTTTGCCCCAAACCGGAGGATGGAAGCGGCTTGTATGAAGCGATGACCGAAGCGGTAAGAAGCGGGTACGCACTTCACATCGGCATCACGAATCATCGTCTGGCCGTAGCGCATGAAGCCATAGAAAGCGGCCTGTACGAAACCCTGCAATTCCCCTTCTGCTACCTGTCCGGCGAAAAAGAACGGGAATTAGTAAAGAAATGTACCGCAGGTGAGATCGGTTTCATTGCCATGAAAGCGCTCTCCGGCGGATTAATCACCTACTCGGCCGCCGCCTACGCCTTCATCGCCCGGTACGAAAACGTACTTCCGATCTGGGGCGTACAACGGGAGCATGAATTAGACGAATTTCTGCAATACGCAGAGAACCCTCCGGTCATGACCCGCGAAATGAGCCGCTTTATCGAAAAAGAAAGAGCGGAACTGAAAGGTGAATTTTGCCGGGGATGCGGCTATTGCATGCCATGTCCGGCAGGTATCGAAATCAATAACTGCGTACGTATGTCGTTACTTTTGCGCCGTTCGCCGACCGAACTGCAACTGACGCCGGAAGTGCAGGCAAAAATGGAAAAAATTGAAGATTGCATACATTGCGATCAATGTAAAACAAAATGTCCCTACGGGTTAGACACCCCTACCCTGTTGCAAAAAAACTATGAAGATTATAAAAATGTACTGAACGGCCGGACGATCGTATGACGTAACGATTCAACCTCTTGCCGAATATTGGGAAACTTTTGACAAAGAGGTGCGCAGTTACGGGAAATTTTCAGGAAGTTGCTCCCCAAGCATCTATTTGAATTTCGGGGAACGAATAAGAAGAAAAGTCGGTTATACGCACCTTTGGATGTTAATTAATGCTAATATTCCGGATTTATTTGGTTTATAAAATAAACTAATTTATATTTGCATCATGTTTAACAATTAAATTAATTTTCAAATGGAAGCAAAATTTACAGAACAGGAAAGTATCGAGATCATTACGGAAATGATTAACCGCGCGCGGAATAATGTCCGGAAAGGAAAAGCCAACAGCATGATTTTTAATGGTTATGTTGCAGCTATCATAGCGATAGCCAATTTTATTTTATTACAAGTGTTGCCGAAAGAATATTTCTTTTATTCGTTTTACATTTGGTGTTTGATGTTCCCCGTCGTAATTATCGATCACTTTATTGATCGGAAAGTAGACAAAGTATCCATTGTGAAGACAGAAATAGACAAGATTATTTCTTCGGCGTGGTATGGATTTACCATTTCGACTTTTGCTTTTATAATTGTGTTATTGGCAGCAGGCCTTTTTTTTAATGAATGGAAATTACTCTCCGTCATTACTCCGGCTGTCCTGTTCATGGTGGCTATTCCGGAATTTATAACGGCGCGCGCCTGTCGTTTCAAACCTTTCTTTTGGGGCGCAATTATTTTCTGGTTAAGCGCTTTATTATGTATTGTCAGTATTTATGTGTTTAAACGTGCGGATTTGCAATTCATTATATTTATGATCAGCATGGTTTTCGGATTTATTATCCCCGGACATAAATTGAACAAATTAGCAGATAAGACCTATGTTTGAAGAACTTGACCCTTTATTACACTCACAACTGCGACTGGCCGTCATGTCGTTGCTAATCAGTGTAGAAGAAGCCGACTTCGCTTATCTAAAAACGGAAACAAACGCTACATCGGGAAACCTAAGCGTGCAGATCGACAAGCTGAACGAAGCCGGATATATTGAAGTGAAAAAGACTTTTCAAGGTAAAATGCCGAGAACTCTTTGCAAAATAACGTCCAAAGGCATCGATGCTTTCGATGCATACGTAAACAATTTGAGATCATATATTAATGTAAAGACAAATCCGGGTCAATAAAGAGATGAAAAATTGAGCCATGGGGTGAATCCTGCAGTTCAAATTGTCGTGCAATCAAGTCGCAACAATTTGAACTGCGTCTTATCAGGATGGGAAAGCGGAGAGTTGAG
>JAIRSF010000209.1 GCA_031255595.1 Tannerella sp. | reverse complement strand
TCACCATTCGTTTGGCTTGTTGTGCCGCTTTGCTTATGATGATGTGTTTCCCGTCAATTTTATAATGAATATCCCTGTTCCTTATTACTTCATTCAATACTTCGGTTACCAGTTTGTTTTTCACTTTGATACTGATGTTCGAGTTATTATCTATTTCATCACTATTATAGAAAAACATGAACTCGGACTGTTTTTCTATCTGAGTAATAACGTCATAGAAGGTTCCGTTCGTTACCGTTACCGATATACGCCGACTCTGCGCATACGTACCGGCCGATAAATGCAAAATCCCTGTCAGCAGGAGTAAAGTTGTAAATTTCATGATACGTGCAATTTTTTGAGGCACCAGAATGCTGTTTTCTCGTTTTCTTTTCATACTTTTGATTGTTTTTTTTTGGTGATTGATTCTCTTCTTTCAGTTTACCGGACCGTGAAGAAGAGATGATTAACAAAATAAAAATGTTCACAGACCGGAAAATATTCCTGTATTTTCCGGTTTTTTTTTCAGTTCATAGGCATAGGCAATCAGATTTAAAAGTTAGACATAAAAATTATTTGTTCACGATAAATATTTCTTTCTTAATCCGGTTTACACGATAACGTTTCTCATGGTCCAGAATACGCAATACTTCCTGTATATCCTGATCTAAGGAGAATGTTCCCGTAAATCTGATCTGTCCCAATTGTTCGTTTTCGATATTTACCTGCACATCATAATATTTTTCCAGTCGTTTGGCGATGATCTGTAGCGGTTCGTCTTTAAACTTATATTTCCCGGATGTCCATGCTTCGGCAAGTGATGTATGGATGTTTTCGAGTGAAACGGAACCGGACCGGTTGTCGGAAACGGCCCGTTGATTCGGCTTCAGGAACATTTTGCCCATCAATTCGTTTTGTTCATTATACGATTCCAGTGAAACGTTTCCGCTAAGCAACGTAACAATACTGTAGTTCTCATCGCTGTAAGCTTCTATATTAAATGAGGTTCCCAATACTTTTACGTCCTGTTTTTTTAATTTCACAATAAAAGGTTTTGCTTCATTTTTGGCTATTTCAAAATAGGCTTCACCATCCAGGTAAACAATCCGGTCGGTTTCACTGAAATCCGTCGGATAGCGAAACGTTGTCATAGCGTTCAGGGTTACTTTACTTCCGTCGGAAAGTATTATCGTATTGCCTCTGCCGCCCTTTTTTACCCGAATTTCATGCCAGGCCGTGCTAACGGCCGCTCCCGGTTTGTGTTTGTTCATCATAAACAGGCCGGCGCCCCATCCCATACTCAAAGCAATCAATGCGACGGCAACGTATTTGTAAAAGAATAGTCGTTTGTTTTTGGCCGGCAGTAAAGCCTCCCTTTCTTTTGTGATATCCCGGGATATGCGATGGAGCATTCGCTGCCACAAAGCCTCTTTTTCCGTTTCCGGGCAAATGGAACGGCGACTGGAATCGGAGATTTTTTTCAATCGGAAAAAGAGATCCTTATGTTCCGGCGACTCCATGATCCACGCTTCCAACTCCTTCAGTTCATTCAGATTGATATCTTCTGTGAGATAACGAATCATCAATTCCTCTATATGGCTGTTTTCTGTCATAGAATACGATTTGTATATTTAGACGACGATACCTGAAAATTTACTTACACCGCAGAAACTTATTTTGAAATAACCCCGGATATTTTAAAGATAACAGGTAAACAGGAGGATGTGCAACGGTAGCAAATTGCGTTTCAGGATTTTCAATGCTTTGTAAAGTTGGGCTTCGACGGTTCGTTTGGATATATTCATTAAATGGGCGATATCTGCGGCTTTGCGTTCCTCCAGATACGACATTACAAATATTGTTCTGCACGTTTGAGGTAATTTTTCCAGTTCTTCATAAATACGTATCAGGCGCTCATCTTCTTCAAAAACGGAAGGTATGTCATGACTGTAATAATCGAGTTCTTCCATTTTAATGCGGTTGATGATTGCCTGACAATAAGCATCTTCTACCTCCTGGTGTTTCAGGTAGTCCAGACAGGCGTGTTGAATGGACCGGTACAGATAGGTTTTCAATCCTTCTTTTAAAAACAACGGAGTTCGTTTCTGCCACAAGCGTAAAAAAACATCCTGCACCAGATCTTCCGCAGTAGCCTTATCTACGAATTTCCCGGCGTAAAAAATCAAATTTGGAGCCATATTTTTATATAACTCCTTAAATTCAAGAAGCTCTTTGTTCTCTTCCAAAATAACTCGCTCTCGCATTTAAAGATTAACTTATAGCAATAAAATACGATCGTAATATAAACGATTTTTCTTTAAAATTTACTTACCGGGGAATTTTTTTTTCCCCCTTAATCGAATTATTTCGGATTGATGAAAAACGAATCGGGTAGGAGGATCTACATTTTTCCCATTTGTATCCTTGCCAATGGACAGTATCTTTAAATGACTTGGGATTTTACCGCTAATATGCTAATCGTACATGCTTCTTTTTGCAGCCTACGAGCTTGTCGAAGCTTATGAGAAGGGCGGGTTGAAAGGCAAACTGAAAGAAATCGCTGCAGAATTGAATGAAGAATCTAATCCGGTGATTATGTTGGCAAAATATAAGAAAGAATAATGCCCTGTTTCTTAACGCTTAACAAT
>JAIRSF010000262.1 GCA_031255595.1 Tannerella sp. | reverse complement strand
GCCCTGTAATGGTCTTCGCTTATGCGGAGACTCTCTTCGGCGACGGCGACGGATTGCCGGGCAAGCGTAACCTGTTGGCAGGCTTCGCCCAGTTCGGCGGTAAGTTGCCGCATCTGAATCAGCAGTAACCCGGCGTTGTCGCGACGGGTGTTTTCGGCTATCTGCAATTCGATCTTTTTCTTTTTGACGGCGTGCGAGCCGCCCCACCAGCCCGAAATGGGGACGGAGACGGTGGCAAAGGCGATGCCCGGTTTCTTTTCCATTTCGGCGGGTTTGCCGCTGTCGAAATTCATGTAGCTGTATCCCGCGCCAATGGCCACGGTCGGCAGGTTTTTGCCGATTTCCATCTTTACCTGCATTGCGGCAATATCAACGCTTTTGTCCAGCAACCGGTATTCGGGACGGTTTTGCAGCGACAGCCGGAGGTCCGTCGCCGCGGTCGGCGGCGCAACATCGGTGAAGTCGGGCGGTGCGATGTCGAAGCCCTCGGCGTCGATGCCGATATGCTGTGCGAAGACCATTTTTAGTGTCTCTATCCCGTTTTCCAGCCGGAGACGGTCACTCGCAAGACGGTGCTGTTCGAGTTCCACCCGCAGCAGGTCATTCCGGTTGGCAAGGCCGGCTTCGACTGCTACGCGCACGTCGCTGCTCACGCGCTGCAACATTGTCTCGGCATCGGCAATGGTTTTCATTTTTTCCTTTAACGAAACGAGTTGCCGGAAATAGCGTTCGGTAGCGAGCAACGCCTCGTTGCCGGTCATTTGTTGTTGGAGTTGGCTCGCTTCCATGCCTGCACGGGCAAGACGGTTGCCGTTGATAATCTGTCCGCCTGCAAAGAGTGGTTGCGTGGCCGTCACGCCGCCAATGACGCCGTTTTTAAACATTTCTACCACCGCTTTGTCGTTGGGCGCGGGGTATCCTGTTTCCACCGTCTGCGTCATCAGCGGCTTGTCGAAAATCATGCCGGCGCCAACGGCGCTGACGTTCGGAAAGTATTTCGTAAAAGCTTCTCTCCTTGTCTGTTCGGACGCTTCTGTCGACAGACGTGCGTTCCTGACTTTGGCGTTGTTTTCCAGGGTCAACTCCCTGCATTTTTCGAGGGACAACAGTTCCTGCGCATTGACATAAACGGTTGATAGCAGGATTATTATCAAAAAAATAAACTTTCTCATATCTATACAGTTTTTGATTCTTCGTTTTTAAAAGTCATCCAATAGACGACCGGCAATACGGTGACGACCAGTATCATCGAAATCAGCGTACCGAAAAAGATGATGCTTGCCATTCCCTCCCACATCGGGCTGCCCGAAATAATCATCGGCAGCACGCCCATCGAAGCGGCGGCGGAGGTGAGGAATATCGGACGCATACGGCGTTTTCCCGCGTCAACAGCTGCCTGAAGCACGGGCAAATGTTTGTCGAAACGCAGATGTTCGATGTAATCATACATAATGATCCCGTTGCGGATGATGATGCCCACAAGCCCGATAATGCCCAGAATGGCAAACGCGCTGAAATCAATCCGTAAGACCCACACGCCAAACGCCGCGCCGAAAACGCTTAATGCCGACGACAGCATCACGACAACTGCCGGTTTGACTTTGCGGAAATGAAACACAAGGATAAAAAACATCATGACGAACGAGATAAGCATCGCCTTGTACATCGGCGACATCACTTCCTCCTCAAAAGCGGACAGCCCGCCGTATGCATATTCCACGCCTTCGGGCAGTTGTCCGGCTATTTCGGTGTCCACAAACCGGCTGACTTTGGCAAAAACTTTACTGGCATACGCGCCGCGACGCACGTCGGCAAAGACGCTCAGCGAACGCATTCCGTTGCGGTGCGTGATGACGCTTTCGTTCCATCCGGGCGAAAGGACGCCGATCTGCCGCAGGGGGACGGACGCTCCCAAAAGTCCCGAAACCGGTACGTTTCCGAGCGATGAGATACTGTTTTCCCCGTTTTCCGGTTTAACGGCTACGGGAACGGCATAATTTCCTTCCCACAGGTCGGTGACTTTCATTCCCGTCAAACCCGAAGCAATGCCGAGCGAAGCCAGCGTTTTGTTAATCCCCAGGCGTCCCGCTTCCGCCTGATTGAGCGTTACGTTGATTGCCGGCGAGGGCGTGTCGAAGCTCGTGCGTACCCACAGACATTCGTCCATCGACTGCAGAAAGTCGCACGTTTTCTCCGCCTGCGCTTTCAGGTCGCCGATATGGTCGCCGATGAAACGGACTTCTATCGGCGCATCGACCGCCTGAAAGTCCAACTGCCTGAACCGAATGTATGCTTCGGGGAAACGGAAAGCGTAGCGGTCGGCGTATTCGTCCAGGAGTTCTTCGGTAGCTTTGTTGGATACCGTATTGACAATAAACTGCCCGTAACTTTTTGAGGGCATGTTGGGGGCGTAAACGATATGGAATCGCGGCGAACTTGTACCGACAAAGGCCGTTACGGATTTTATGCGGGGGTCGAGCCGCAGAATCTGTTCCATACTGTCGCAAACGGCGGCCGTCTTTTCGAGCGGGCTACCGTTGGGCAGGTAAATTTCGACGGCAAACTGATCGCGTTCGGCTATCGGCATCATGCGTTTGGGAATGTTAATAAAGATCCATGCACCTGCTATGACGGATGCCAAAGCAATGGTAACGGTCGTTTTCGGAAACCTGAAAGTCTTTGCCAGCAGCCATTCATATCCCGACTGCACATAGTCGAGCAGCGTTTTCCGCGATGTATTGCCCCGCGACTGCACAATTCCTTTTTTTATTAAAAGAAACTGAATAACCGGAATGACAAGCATGGCCACGATGAGCGAAACGAACAGCGTGATGCTGATAGCCCATGGAAAATGCGTGAGAAAATCGCGGATCGTGCCGGTGGTGGTCACCACGAAAGGAAAAAAGGTGATGCTGATAGCCAGTGTGGCGGAAAAAATTGACTTGAAATATTCCTGCGCACTGCGGATCGCCGACTGACGGCGATCCCGTCCGGCGTCGAGCTTGTCGATATAGCTGTCCACCACCACGATCGAATTGTCCACAATCATACCTAAAACCGTTATCAGCGCCGCAAGTGTAATCATATTCAGCGGAATGTTTGCCGCATACATGATGACCATTGTTACGGTGACGGTGATCGGAATGGACATGGCCGCCACCGCCGCCACGCGAAACGGCAACAAAATCATGGTGACAAGGATTACGGCGCAAATGGCGATCAGCAGTTCCAGAAGGAAATGGTTGATCGAATCGCTCACCACCTTGGGCTGTTCCACAATCCGGTTGATATGTACGCTGTCCGGCAGCTCGTTTTTGTATTTTTCCAGAACCCGGTTCACCTCTTTTCCGAACGAGATGATGTTGGCCGAGGGATTGACTTCGACCGACAGCAGGACGCATTTTCTGCTGTTGTATGTAATATAATCGTCCGGCGTGGGGTATTCGCGTACCACGCGCCCGATGTCCTTTACGCGGACGATGTTTCCCGCCGGATCGGAATAAATAATCTGGTCGGCGATCTCCTGTTCGGTACGGAAACTTTCCGTAATATGGACGGGGAGCGCCGCCCGGCTGTTTTCCAGCGAGCCGGCCACCGTCGTTAATCCCTGTGCCGCGAGGCCGGCCATCAGCATCTTACTGCCTATTCCGTAAGAAGAAAGTTTTTCGTTGTCGGTATAAATCGTGATCTGTTCTTTCTGCGAACCGTAGCGGCGCACGTTGGCCACGTTCGGAACGGCGCGCAGGCGGTCTTCGAGCGCGTCGCAGTAGCCGTCGAGTTCGCGATAGGTCTTATCGTCCGACTCCATCGTGACAAGCAGCGAAGCCACGTCGCCGAAATTGTCGTTGGCAATGATCGCCAAAACGCCCGAAGGCAGGGAGGATTTGAACATCTCTAATCCGAGTTTGATTTTTGACCAGACGATATTTTTGTCCTTCACATGGTCGGCAAGCTCTACAAAAATATACGTCACCCCGTTCTCCGACTTGGAAACGGTTTTTTCGCGATTAATTTCAGTGAACGTAAAAAGATAACGTTCGAGCGGCCGGGTGAGTTGTTCTTCCACTTCGAGCGAGGTAGCGCCCGGATACACGCCTACCACAACGCCCTGCCGGATCGTAAACTCGGGCTGTTCCTGCTTGGGCATTACGGCCAGCGCATAAATGCCCGCCGCAAAAAGCGCCGCCACCAGCAAAAAGACAATCTGCCGATTTTGCAAACCCCATTCGATAATTTTATTATTTTTCATATCCGTATTATTTTTTAGTTGAAAATTGAAAGTTGAAAATGAATACATCCGGCAGTTTTTATTTTCCTTTGAAGATTACACACCCCCTGCCTCTCTCAAGAGGAGCGTCGGCGCCGAGCGGGTCGGAGCCTTGATTTTGAGCCGGACGATACACCGACTGTTAACTGCTCATTTTCAACTTTCAATTAGTTGCTAATCAATATTTTCATCCCTTCGCTTACTTTCTGGAAACCCTCCGTAATCAGCTTGTCGCCGGTCGAGAGTCCTTCGACAATGACAATGCCGTTATCGTCCAGATCGCCTGTTTCGACAAACCGGCGCCGGGCGGCATGGCCGTCGGTCAGCCAGACATATTTTTTGCCGTCGGCTGAAATTTGAATACAACGGTTCGGAACAACAATCTCTGCGTTCCCCTCCGTACCGGAAAACATCGTTACGCGACAAATCATTCCGGGCATCAGCCGGTATTGCGGATTAGTGATGCTGATTTTCGCCTCGTAGGTATGCGTCAATGCGTTTGCCGACATCCCTTTCATCTCTATCTTGCCCGTAAAAACGGCGTTATCGAGTGCGGCGACCGTCACCTGTGCCTCCTGTCCGCGGGCAATAAGTCCGGTTTCCTTTTCGGGAACGGAAATTTTCACAAACACCGTTTCTACCGTAACTAATTTTAATGCCTGCATACCCGGCATAATGTTCATGCCCGGTTCGATTTGCCGGGTAGTGATAACACCGTTGCGGGGTGCATACAGGCGACAGTCTTCCAGGCTCTTTTTCGACACAGCCGCCATTGATTTTGCCTGTTGCAGACCTGTTTCCACTTCCACAAATTTGATGTCGGGCAGGCTGCCGTTCTCATGAACTTTCGTAAGACGGTCGTAAGCGTCCTGCGCCTGACGAAGTTTGGCAAGCGCACCCTGATACGAGTTTTCAGCCGTAGCCGTATTGAGCGTGGCGAGCAGTTGCCCCTTGCGCACATGCTGCCCTTCGGACACAAACACTTCTTCCACCGTACCGGGCATTGAAAAACTGAGCGAAATGGCTGCAGATTCTTCCACTGTGCCGACGTAACTCCGCCTGTCTGCCGTTTCCGTAACGACGATTTCCGTTACTTTTACGGGAATGACTTTGTCCGTACTTTCCCGTTTATTCTCCTCTTTGCAACTGCCAAGAATCAAAGCGGCAGAACAAATTACAATGAACCGTTTATTCCTTATCATTTCTTGATTTTTATTGAATTTACAACGGCAAAATTAAAGCTTTATACTTGATCATACAGGTATAAAACAACATAATACTGTTATAAAGCGCTGAATTTAGAAAAATATGTATATTTTTACCGGGAAATTTGTTATGAAAACGAAACACCCGAATAGATTGAATATAAAATAAAAAAATACATGAAAAAGAAAGCCATCAAAGTAAGTTCGGACTATCTATTTAAAATGTTTGAAAATGAAAGTATTGAAGACGTTTTTGTTGCTTCCGACAACATACGGGATATTGCCCGTTTTGACAAAATAGGAAATGGGAATATCTTAAATTTTCCGTTTCACGCAAACGAAGTGATTATGCTTATGTGTGTTGACGGCCGCCTGAGAGTAAAATTGGATACCAAAGATCTCACGCTCGAAAAAAATGCCGCATTGGTGATTTTGCCCGACAAAATATTGGAAGTGACGGAGATGACGCCCGATTTCAGGTTGATTTGCTTTATCATGAAAGTAAATTTTTGGGACAAAAAAGACAGTTTTTCGGAAATCATGGCCTTGCAGCAACATTTTTTCAATGAGGGCAGTATGCAGCTTCCCGAAAATATTATAGAAGAAACGCTCACCGTCTACCGGCTGATAAAGGAAAAAATCGCGGAAAAAGGGCTTTTCAGCCGGCAAATCATTCAATTATATATTAATGTATTGTTTTATAATGTCTGTGCACTTCTACAGCAACGTAATGTACTGAAGCGGGTGGAAAAACTGCCGACAAAGGATTATGTTTTCGAGCAGTTCATACAATTGGTGAAACGGCACTGCAAACAGCAGCACGAGATAGGGTTCTATGCCGACAAGCTGCATCTGACGAGCAAATATCTGTCGGCGCTGATACGCGCGGCGAGCGGCAAAACAGCGGCGCAATGGATACGCGAACATCTGATCGTAGAGGCGCGAACGTTACTGAAATCGGGCAGAATGTCCGTTCAGCAGGTGAGCAACGAACTGAATTTCTACGATCCATCGCATTTCGGCGTATTCTTCAAAAAATACACCGGCTGCTCGCCGAGAGCGTATCAGAAAATGTGATATTACGTTATCAGCTAACCTCCTTTGTTAATGTGTATGTTTTTCCTGCTTGTGTCCGGAACGTTGTCAGATAATAATCCGTACCGTTTTCGTTTTTCTTTTCGGAGGTATATGCGGCGCCGTCGATTTTTACGGCGACGTTCGTTCTTACCGTACATTCATTGCCGAGGCGGGAGGTTATCCGGGCTTTTGTCAGTTGCTCGTTTTGCCAGTTGAGGGAAACCTCGAAACCGCCGCGCGCACGCAGGCCGCTGATAGCGCCTTCGTTCCATGCGGAGGGCAGGGCAGGGAGGAGGTGTAGCTCGCCGAGGTGGCTCTGCAGGAGCATCTCGGTCATCCCGGACAGACCGCCGAAGTTGCCGTCGATCTGAAAAGGCGGATGAGCGCAAAAGAGATTGATGTAGCTTCCGCCGCCGCCGGCATAGTTTGTCGAGCCGGCGCCGGTGACGCGTAGCAGATTGCGTAAGAGCTTGTAGGCATGGTCGCCGTCGAGCAGGCGCGCCCAGGTATTGATCTTCCAGCCCAGCGCCCAGCCGGTACCGTCGTCGCCGCGAAGCTCAAGGCTGCGCCGGCATGCATCGGCATACGCGGGCGTAGTCAGCGGGCTGACCTGCCGTCCGGGGAAAAGACAGATCAGATGAGAGATATGGCGGTGGCGCGGATCGGAGTCCTCAAAATCGAGATACCATTCCTGCAGGTTGCCTTTGTGTCCGATCTGAAGCGGATACAGGCGGGCGCGTTTTTCGGACAGGAGTTTGCGGAAATCCGCGTCGGTATTCAGGACATCGGCGGCTTCGATCAGGTTGGTGAACAAATCCCAGATAAGTGTCATGTCGCAGGTCGTGGCGATCGAAACGGTTTGATGTTTGCCGTTTTTGTCGATGAAACTGTTTTCGGGGGAAGTAGCGGGAGAGGTGACGAGGTAGCCGTTCCGGTCTTCCGTCAGCCAGTCGAGGGCAAACTCGGCGGCGCCTTTCATGATCGGATAGGCAAAAGTGCGCAGGTATTCGAGGTCGCCGTTGAAACGGTAATGTTCAAACAGATGTTGCGATACCCAAAGTCCGCCCATCGGCCAGCTTGCCCACCGGGGATCGCCCTTGCCTATGTTACCGACGGGATTGGTCTGCGCCCAGATGTCGGAATTATGATGCAGGCACCAGCCGTTCATGGCGTAAAAATTGCGCGCGGTCGCCCGTCCGTTCACCGACATCTCTTTCACGCGGTTCAGCATGGGAAGGTGCATTTCGGGAAGACCGGCCGGCTCGGCGGGCCAATAGTTCATCTCATAATTGATGTTGGTTGTATAATTGGAACTCCAGGGCGGACGCACTTCCTTGTTCCATACGCCCTGCAGGTTGGCGGAGATGCTGTTGGGACGCGAACAGGAGATGAGCAGGTAACGGCCGTACTGGTAGTAAAGCGTTTCGAGCGACGGGTCGCTGCCGCCGTTCAGGTAGGCTACCAACCGTTCGGGGATCGGTTTGCCGATAGCCGGCGACGGGTCGTGGAGCGTAAACGCAATGCGGTCGAAATAAGACTTGTAGTCGTTACTATGCGCTTTTTTGAGGTCGTTGTAACTTTTGGCGCCGGCGGCGTCTATATAATTACCGGCGATGGCTTTTTCATCGCGTCCCTCTTTGAACGGATCTTTGTCGAAGCCGTTGAAACTTGTCCCGGCGGACAACAGCAATACGGCCTGCGAAGCGTCGCTGACTTTCACCGTCTGCCCTTCGGCGCTCACCTGTCCGTCTTTGGCGATCACTTTCACTAATAAACGGAACCGCATCCCGGCATCGTCCTTATAAACGACGGGAACAGGTTCCTCATTGTAATAACTGGGGTCGGCGTGCGCCGGGGCGCGTCCGTCCATCACGAGTGTATGGTTTCCTTCGGCTGCAACGGTGTATTTCAAGGGACTGCTCAGTGAAAAATCAAAATGGAGCGCGCCTTTTTTGCCGGCGTCCAGCCGGACGACGATCACCTGATCGGGCGCCGAAGCGAAGATCTCGCGACTGTACGTCACGTCGCCGGCCTTGAAACGCGTCGTTGCGACGGCATTACCCAGGTCGAGGTCGCGGCGGTAATCGCTTACCTCGCCCGTATAGTGTTGGTTGATAATGAGATCGCCGAGCGGGGCGAACGATTCGGTGTAACGGCCCTGCATGTTTTTCGACAGGGCAGCCGCTTTCCCGTAATCTTCTTCGGCAAGCGCTTCGCGCACAAGCGGAAGAAATTTCGGCGATTCGGGATTCGGATTCGGGTCGACCGGCCCGCCGGCCCACAACGTTTCTTCGTTGAGCTGTATCAGTTCCTTGTCCGTCCTCCCGAAAATCATGGCCCCCAGTCGTCCGTTGCCGACCGGAAGCGCCTCCGTCCATTTGTCGGCGGGTTGGTCGTAATGCATTACCAATGCAGGATTTACGGCGTCCTTGTTGCCGTAAAGGCCGCAAGAGGTCAAAAAAACAGCCGCAGCAAAAGCCAGCGACAGGCGGCAGGTGATGTGATTCCTTGTTTGATTCATGATATCATTCATTTAATAATTTTTATTCCGGTAAGATCTCAATCCAGTAACCATCCGGGTCTTCTATGAAATAAAGGCCCATATCGGTGTTTTCAAAACAGACGCATCCCATTTCTTTGTGATATCGGCGTATTTCGTCATAATTGCCGGCCACACGCATACACAGGTGAAATTCGCTTTCTCCCAGCTCGTATGGTTTTTCGCGGTCGCGCAACCAGGTTAGTTCCAGAGAGAACCCGGTTTTGCCGTCTGTGAGGTATACCAAAATAAAGGAACCGTCCTCTGCCGTTTTGCGGCGTGCTTCTTTCAGCCCCAATGCCTTATCGTAGAATCCGATACTTTTTTCAAGATCGATTACATTAAAATTGTAATGATCGAATTTGCTGTTGATTTTCATTGTTTTTGTGTTGTATTTTAAGTTAGTATATAAACCGGGCGGTTGCGGGGGTCAGAAGACCCGGCTTTCTCCCGTTTCAGTCCATGCGGCAAACGTGCATCCTGCTTTTTCCGCATATTCCCGAAATGCATTTGCTTCTTTATAAGTTTCTCCGAAGTGCATGGGGGCGAACAGGTCGGTTTGTATGGCATCCACAAACTGTTCCGCACCCCGCATGTAGTTTTTCCCCAGGCGGCAATCGACGGGAAACATCGCCAGATCCAGATGTTTTACTTCATCTGCCAGCAATGTCAACTCTTTTAAAAAATGCCGTTCGGCCGCTTGTATTTCCTCCGGAGTAGATTCCTCGTCCCAATGCCAATTATTCAGGTCGCCGGCGTGGAAGATTATTTTTCCTTCCGTTTCGATCAGGAATGAGATACCGACGTCCGTCGATCCGAAAGCCTTTACGGTTATGTGTTCGTCCCGCCAATGATCTCCTTTCCGAAGAAAAGAGGCGTCATCTTGTGAAGCCAGACGTTTTTTGAGGATATCTTTCGAAAAAATATATTGTATGTCCGTCCGGATATTTTTCCACTTCAGAATCTCTTTACTGAAATGATCCGGGTGCCAATGCGAAGAAAGCACATATAATTTACCCGGAAAAGAAGAAAGGAAACGGTCTGTATATTGGTTCCGCGAATCTTTGAAATAATCAAGGATGATCGCGCATTGCTCCCCTTCGATAACGTAGCCGCTGTGATATATGTATGCCAGTTTCATTTATTCGGTTTATGATTGCATTTAGAGGGGCAAAGATACGATTTTATTTAATTTTCCCAGTCGTCTGTTCTGAATGGAGTTAACGGTAGCCCGTTGTTATCATAAAGGTATCCCGGCTGATGGTTTTTGAAACAATAGCGGACAGCCATGGGTTTTTTCACGTCGGGATGGCTGACTTCTATCGCGCGCGAACCTTTATCTCTCCGTAATAGGGCTTCGGCGGGATGGAATATTTTGTCTTCTCCGGCTATTTCAAATCCGGTAATGGACGCCGCCCTTCCCAAACGGTTGTGAAGTCCTCCGTTACATTCGTCGAAGTGAACGATTATCTTTCCGTCTTCCGTTTCCATTGACTGATATGACGGGCTTTTATATTTTACGGGCAGGCCGTATGTTTTGCCGAGCGCCCAGTATGCTAAGCGTTCTCCCACTTCGCGTTTTTTAGCCGGGTGAATACTTATATCGTCCCCGACATCGACTGTGACCGCCATCCCGGCATTTTCTATTTCATGCATACTCTTCAATTGGGACTCCTGCAGGAATGCCGATTCGCGGTTGTCAACGCCGCTATAACGGTAAGGTGCGATCTGTGTGAAATAGTAAGCCATATCCGGGTTAGCGAACGATTCGCGCCACAATCCGACCATCGCTTTCTGCAGCGCCGGATACTGCCGGTAATTGCCGATATTCGATTCTCCCTGATACCAGATAACCCCTTTTACGGTATAATTCTTTACGGGCATAATCATTGCATTGTAAAGCAAAGTAGGCGTTTGATTCGGTCTTTTTTTGTATTCGTCTTCATTTTTCAGAATGGAGAAATCCATATCCGGAAACGTTTTCTTCAAAGTAGGTTCATCGATCCATGTTTCCACATTGGAGCCGCCCCAGCTTGTTACGATGATTCCTACCGGGATATCCAGCGTTTTCTGGACGTAGTCGGCAAAGAAGTAGGCGGTGGCACTGATCCTACTTACGGCTTCCGGATTGTTCGTCATCCATTTTGTTTTGCAATCTTCCAGAGGTACCGTACTGTATACCCGTTCCAATTGGGCCATACGTAGCGGACGCGCCGGATTTGCCTGTGTGATAAATTTCTGTGCATCTTCAACATATTCGCCGTTACCGAAACCGGACATGGGCATTTCCATGTTCGATTGCCCGGAGCATAGCCAGACTTCTCCGATCAGTATGTCTTTTATTTTTGTTTCTTTTCCGTCGGAAATAATGATCTCATAAGGGCCTCCGGCCGACGGTGTACCGATCTGTAATGCCCATTTCCCGTCATTGCCGGCCGTAGTCGTATAGGTCGTATGATCCCACGAACAGCGGACGGTCACCTCTTTGTTTTCGATGGCCCAGCCCCATAGCCCGACTTTTGTGTTTTGCTGTAAAACCATGTGGTCGCCTACAATAGCCGGCAATTTGATTTCACTCCGTATTCCCGATGTTAAAACAACGGAAAAGAAAAAAAGCAGTAATGATTTTGTTTTCATGATGATAATTTATTAAGTATAGTTAAAGTATAGAATATAAACGCATTAGTTAAAAGTGATAGGTTTTGAACCCCGTCCGTTGGCAGCGGAGGATTGTTCGATCCCGATGCCGAACAGGGCAAAGTCGTACAGTACCGGATCTTCCGGGTTATATTCGCGCAGCCTGCCTGTCAGTTCCTCGACCGCTTTCCAGTCGTTGCTTTTACGGGTTAAAAGGCCTATTTTTCTTGCCGTATTTCCAACGTGAACGTCTAAAGGTATATATAACTGATCCGGTGTAATAGACTTCCACACGCCTAAATCGACGATGCCGTCGTTGCGAACCAGCCAACGCAGCGCAAGGTTAACACGTTTAAGGGCTGTGTTTTTAAGATTCGAGGGATAGCATTTGCCGTCTTCCCGTTTTCGGTTTGCAATCCATGCCGTTTCCCGTAATATTTCCACTAATTTTTGGGGATTTTTGGGGGTACATGACGACATGTATTCGTCCATGCTGTTGTACAGGTTGTAGAAATGTCCGAATCCGCGCAGTAAATAAGCCATATTCTGTTCGAAAAAAGTCCGGTGTACATTTGCCGTACCGAGGTTTTCATAATCTCCGTTCATCACATAATCGTAAGGGCTGTTTCCCATCCCGGAAAGCATGCGTTCCGCATTGCGTAAAATCATCGGGCGCCTGCCCCATGTGATGGCGGCGACTAAAAAAGATACGATTTCTATATCCTGTAATCTTTTATACCTGCGGGGAAACTGCACAGGATCATTTATAATAAAAGAAGGATGATTGATTCTTTTTGCCTGTTCATCCAAATAGTTTTTTATGTCCATGATCATGTAATGTGTTTTATAACATGCAAATATAGGCAAACGAACGAGGAAAGCAAAAAATAAACCGGTTTATTTTGTATTTCGCCCGGCTTGCACTATCTTTAGCCACAAATTTTGTTTACAAATTGAATAATCAAAACCGTAAAAATAATTTTTATGTTTAGTAAAGAAACTTATCAGAACCGCCGGGCATCCCTGAAAAAGACAATGGGATCCGGCTTGTTGCTTTTTTTGGGTAATGATGAAGCCGGATGTAATTATGCCGGAAACACATACCCTTATCGTCAGGATTCCACGTTTTTGTATTTTTTCGGTCAGCCGTATGCCGGTTTATCGGCCGTTATAGATATTGATGACGACCGCGAAATTATATTCGGAGATGAACTGACGATGGATGATATTATCTGGATGGGTACGCAGCCGACTCTTCAGGAAAAATGTGCATCGGCAGGGATTCGTGAACTGATGCCCGCAAGCGCCGTCACAGATTATCTGAAGAAAGCGCAGCAAAAAGGGCAGACCGTACATTACCTGCCGCCTTACCGCCCCGAACACACGCTTAAACTTTGGAATTGGCTCGGTGTTCTTCCGAATGAAGAAAAAGCTTCGGCAGCGTTCATTCAAGCCGTTGTCAATCTGCGTAATTACAAGTCGGAAGAAGAGATTGCGGAAATAGAAAAAGCCTGTCTTATCACAGCCGATATGCACCTGGCGGCGATGCGGGCAATCCGTCCCGGTGTTTACGAATATGAGGTGGTCGCCGCGATCGAATCGGTTGCCGCCGCACAGAACTGCGCGTTGTCTTTCCCCATCATCGCAACAATCAATGGGCAGACGCTCCATAATCATTACCATGGCAACAAGGTAAAAAGCGGTGATCTGTTTCTGGTGGACGCCGGTGCGGAAACAACGCTGTGTTATGCGGGTGATATGTCGTCGACTACTCCGGCAGACCATCGGTTTACGGCTAAACAGGCTGATATTTACAGCATACAAACTGCGATGCACGACCGCTCCGTCGAAGCGCTTCGTCCCGGCGTTACCTTTGAGGAAGTGTACGATATATCTGCGAGGGTGATGATTGAAGGACTGAAAGGACTCGGCCTCATGTGCGGCGATACGGAAGAAGCCTTGGCGTCCGGTGCGTACGCTTTGTTTTATCCGCATGGACTGGGTCATATGATGGGGCTTGACGTGCATGACATGGAAAATCTGGGTGAGGTATATGTAGGATACGGCGGTCGTCCCAAGAGCAAACAATTCGGTCGCGCTTCCCTTCGCCTGGGGCGTACATTGGAACCGGGATTTGTGCATACGATCGAACCCGGTATCTATTTTATCCCGGAATTGATAGATCAGTGGAAGGCGGAAAATAAGTATTCCGGCTTCATTGATTATGAGAAAGTAGAAACATATAAAGATTTCGGAGGGATACGTAACGAGGAAGATTACCTGATTACGGAAACAGGCGCCCGCCTTCTGGGTAAACGCATACCGCGAACCGTAGAAGAAGTGGAAGCCTTTCGGGATTAAAAATTCAGAAATGTCTGATATATGCGAATGAAAAGGTGTCGTATAAGGCATCTTTCATTCCATGTTTGTACCGGAACGAAAGGATATTCTTTCTGTACCTGTAATTTAACTCGGTACGTAGCTGCAAGGGGCGATCTCCGTTGTTTTTGTAACCGTAAAAGCCGGATATGCCGGTGTTTACGGTGAAGTTTTTGCAAGCGCCGCTGATGCCGGCGGAGTAAACGAATGCATCGTTTTGCCGGTGCACCGGGTCGTTTGTCATCCAGCAATAAAAGCCGGCCAGCCCTTGCATACGCAGATGGAGTTTATTGTCGGGGCGTTTATATACATCGCGCCCGATGTTCAGAAGAAACCAGTAAGCCGCCGCATCGGTGTAACGTGCATCCGCCAGCCGGTTGCCGCTTGCCGTTTTAAGCGTGGCTTCAAGCAGAATATCCGCCCATTTCCCGCTTCTTAATAATTGATAGAAAGAACTCACGACCACATCCCCCTGTGCGCCGTTGTCCCATGATTTCCCGGCGGCATGGCGTTCCTCGACGGTTTCCCCTGTCATATTATAATATTCGTATACCACACAGCCGATTTCAAATCCGGCGCGTCCTTCGGCTACAGGAACAAAGAGGCGCGTATAAACATCTTTGGTGCGATCTCCTTCAAATATATGATACTCACCCCTTAACTCCGCTTCCCATTGCGTTCCCAAAAGACCGCTTCGTAGTTCCGGCATCGGGAATGCATTAGGCCCGAAATACCGGGGCGCATACTGCAGGTATTTCATCTTTTCACGCCAGTCGTCACCCTCGGCAAATCCTTTGTTAATCGTTGTCGATGCTACTGAAATGATGAATAATAAACAGACTGTTTTCCTGTTGATAATCATTTTATTGTTATTATTCGGCATACAAAGTTAGGTTTTTCCGTCGGAAAATGAAAATCCGGGCTGATAAATCTTTCTGTGCGCAAGGTTCATGTATGCCGGGTAAAGAAATATTTGTCAATAAAATACAAAAAAAATGTCGGATGCAACGTTTTTATGAAATCATACATCTTCATTTACATGAAGGAAAATCCGGATATGTTAAAGATTATGTAATTCGGGATTTTCAAGATGATAATATATACATTTGTGTCGGGAAAAAAGTTTTCCTTTCACACCGTTAAATTTGACATCAGGATAATAAAATAATTAAACCTTTGGTTTGAAAGGCAGTCTAATATTGAAAGTATCCATTTACGGCAACTTTTAAACCATATAAAAATTAGAGGAGGAACAGAAATGAAAACAAAAAAAATGACTTCCCTGTTTGTGATGCTCGCGATGGCTTTCGGCGTATCGGCACAGGAAGAATTTGTGGATGATGTTTATTTCTCTTCGGGCAAGAGTAAAAACAAAAACGGCGCAAAGACAGAAGTTGTGTCGGCAAATCCTTCCGGTCAAAGCGGTCAAACGGTTGCCGCCGCGCCGGCAAAGACGACGACAGCGTATGCAACGACAGCATCTTCCGTTTCGGAGATGGATGTGGACGCATATAACCGTCGTTATTCCGATAATGAGGCGGCCGAATATTTTACGGATGATGCCTACTATGTAGCGGCGGAAGATACGGTTCCCGTAGATGTCCGTCGTTCGGATCTGGAATATTCGGAACGTATTATTCGTTATCATTCGCCCAGTAAGATCACAATAACCGGATCGGATAATGTGAATCTTTATCTGAGCGAAGGTTATTATGCTTACGATTATGATGCGTATGACGGAGGCGTCGATGTGAATATAAACATAGGTAACGGTTATGGCTGGGGATATGATCCCTGGTATTACGGCTCAGGGTATTATCCTTGGTATTCTTCCTGGTATCGTCCTTATCGTTATGGCTGGGGTTATGGCTGGGGCGGTTTTTATGCCGGCTGGTATTCTCCATGGTATGACTGGTACTGGGGCCCATCTTACGGATGGGGCTGGGGAGGCGGCTATTACGGCGGTTACTATGGAGGTTATTACGGTGGCTATTACGGCGGCTATTACGGACATCATCACCATTATGACAGGCCGCATTATCGCAGTCAATACGGACGTTCGGCTACGGCGTCCCGGGGAGGACGTTCCGCAGACAGTTATCGTTCTTCGGGATCCTCATCCCGTTCGGCGGTGTCAAGCCGCAGCTCGTCCGCACGTTCTACGGAAGGCAGAAGTTCTTCTGTGCGCAGTAGCAGCGCTACCAATTCGGGACGTGGTGCATACGTAAGGAACGGTGCAACGACAAGATCCACAAGGGAAGGTGTTGTAAGAGAATCTACAGCAAGGACGGGTACGTCGGGTACACGTTCTACAGTAAGTACGAGTAGGGGAGCAGCCTCCTCTTCGGACGCAAATGTTTCGAGATCCACCCGTACGCGTAGCGCTTCCAGTTCAAGCAGTGTGAGTACATCTTCGGGGAATAACCGTTCTTCGTCCGTAGGCAGAAGTTCTTCGAGTAGCAGAAGTTCCTCGAGTAGCAGTTCTTCAAGAAGTTATTCAACTCCGAGCAGCAGTTCCCGGTCATCCGGCAGTAGCTATTCGACGCCAAGCAGCAGTCGTTCAAGCGGCGGCGGTGGCGGCGGCGGTGGTCGTTCGAGCGGCGGTGGCGGAGGCGGCGGTCGTTCCGGCGGCGGTGGACGCAGCAGATAAAATGTGGTATTTATGTTGATATAAAAATCGGTAAGGGGGTGTAAAAAGCACCCTCTGCTATTAAAAAACAGCAGATGATGAAAAAGACAGGTTTATTTACAGGTATGTTATTGCTTACTTGCAATATCGGTTTGTTAGCTCAAGGTAATGAAGTAGATGCTTATACTCTTTCCCATACGGAGTTAAGCGGAACGGCCCGTTCAATCGCTATGGGAGGAGCGTTCGGAGCTTTAGGCGGCGATATCTCCGTCATATCGGCAAACCCGGCAGGTTTGGGCATTTATCGCAGTTCGGAAGTTTCGGGAAGCCTGGATCTTTCCATGGCTAAAACTTCGACCGGATGGAGCGGAGTAGGCGTCGATCAGAATAAGACGCGTTTTGCAGCGAATAATTTCGGCTTTGAACTTTATTTTCCGACAACTTCGGAGGGGGTACGTAACTGGAATCTTGGTTTTTCCTATAACCGGGTGAAAAATTTCGATCGCCGGTACAGGATGAAAAATAACGGACAGTCGTATTCGATGGCGGATTATACGGCATGGCTTGCTTCTAATGCTTTTGGCGTAGGAAAAGGGATCACAAAGGGTGAATTTGAAAACAAGCCTTATGAAAATAAAGATCTGGCCGGTAACTGGCTTCCGATTTTAGGTTATGATAATTATTTTAATCACTATGTAGGAGGGGAGAATCAATATCATAGTTCTTTCGGTTTCATGGAAAACGATAAATGGAATATGGTATCGCCTTATCGGAATGATTTGTCTGTGAATGAAAGCGGACACATGGATGAGTATAATATCGGATTCGGTATGAATATATCTAATTTTTTATTTTTAGGAGCATCTGTTTCGCTTACGGATATTAATTACAAGTATGCATCGTTTTATGAGGAAACTTTTAAATATGATGAAACAAAGGATGATAAACTGTACCTCGAGAACTGGTTGAATACGGAAGGCTCCGCTGCGTCTGTGAACGTCGGCGCTATTGTGAATTTACAAGTGCTGCGGTTAGGTGTAGCCTATAATTCCCCCCGTTGGTATGATCTGACGGATTATTATGATGCGCGTGGCGGCACTTATAATAATGATTATAAAGAGCCTGCCTTTGATACCTGGATACCGGAAAAGAGTTATAGCGAGTATCGGTTTCGTACGCCCGGAAAATGGATATTTAGCGGCGCCTTTATTCTGGGACAGTCCGCTTTGATCAGCGCCGATTATGAACTGATGAATTATAAGGATATGAAATATATGGAGCGGACTGACAGCCATGGGATGAATTTTCCGGCAAATGACCGGATAAGTAATCATTATACCTGGGCGCATACGCTAAAGTTAGGCGCGGAGGTCAAGATAACGCCGCAATTTGCCATACGCGCCGGATATATAATGCAGACTTCGCCTATGCGCGAAGCTTTATATAAAAACCGGGACGAAGTGTATCCTTCCGGCACCATTCCTCATTTTGCGGTCATCTCGAAGCCGATCAATTATTATACGGTAGGATTGGGATATCGTTTCAGTCCTAACCTGTATATGGATCTGGCTTGCGAGTATCGTTATAGTAGCGAGAACGTATATGCGTTTTCCAATACGAATATGTATGGGAGTATCGATCCCGTTGAATCTGTTCCGGCGTCTTTGAAAACAGAAAATACCCGTTTGGCATTAACGCTGGGCTATAAATTTTAAGCAAAGGATTTGAACTTTGTACCGAAAAGGCGGGGATTCGTACACGAACTCCCGCCTTTTTGTGAAAAAAATGCGGATTTATTTGTTCAATTAAAAAGAATATGTTTTCTTTGCGTCAACAAAAAAATAAATGTTTAACAATTAAAACAATCTGCCTATAGCATACACATTACTTCGATCCAAATATTAAAGTAATGAACAATTTGAAAAAAATGACCGATGAAATGTTGGTCGATTTGTATGCACAGGGAAATAATTCCGCATTCGATGTTTTGTTGAACAGGTACCAGAAAAGTATCCATTCTTACATCTTCTATATCGTGCGTAATCACGATGTGACGGAAGATATATTTCAGGAAACATTTTTGAAAGTGATTATGACGATTAAACAGGGCCGTTATACGGATAACGGTAAGTTTAAAGCATGGATTATGCGAATCGCTCATAATCTGGTCATTGATAATTTCCGTCAGGAACGTAATGAGAATACAATCTCCAATGATGAGGTAGAAATAGACCTGCTGAACGATATGAAGTTGTGTGATTCAAATGTGGAGGATCATATGGTTCGGGAGCAGGTGTATTCGGATGTGAAAAAACTGGTTAAACATCTGCCGGATAATCAGCGGGAAGTGCTCGAGATGCGTTATTATCAGGACATGAGTTTTAAGGAAATTGCGGATATTACGGGAGTTAGTATCAATACGGCTCTGGGTCGTATGCGTTATGCAATCCTTAATATGCGCCGGATGGCCGATGAAAACAATATCGAATTGTCGTTAGCCTGATTTTTTCAAAAAAAAGATTATTTGGATACAATAAAACTTTATCAGAGGCGTTTTTTTAGTGAGAACCCTATATAAAATATTGCCTATGATAAATTTTACCTCTGAAATTATTGTATCTGATAAAAAAATGAAAAAAAAGGTATCCGGGCCGCGTGCCGAAACATTGATGGTCATCCGTCATTTTGCACGCGTTTACGAATTTAAACCGGAACAAAAACGGGAAGCGGACAAGTCGTTAGTGAATTGACCGTTTCGGCAGGATGGATTGTGCTCAGGCTGATGCCGGCCGGAGAATGGGCGGTCGAAACCGATGGTTTTAAGCCGCAACAACTGGAAAATAATATGTTAAGAAGTAAATGGGAAAACATAAAATAGCCCCGTCGTTATTGTCGGCGGATTTTTTGCATTTGCAGCAAGAGATAGAAATGATTAACGCAAGTGATGCGGACTGGCTGCATATTGATGTGATGGACGGCGTGTTTGTCCCTAACATTTCATTTGGATTCCCTGTGATGGAGGCGGTTCGTGCGCTGTGCGAAAAGCCGTTGGACGTACACCTGATGATTGTCGAACCGCAGAAGTTCATAAGTGAGGTCGCGGCATTGGGAACCTATCTGATGAATGTGCATTATGAGGCTTGCTCTCATTTACATCGTACGGTATATGCGATAAAGGATGCCGGAATGAAAGCGGCCGTTACGCTGAATCCGCATACGCCGGTAGAACTGCTGGAAGATATCATCGCGGATGTGGATATGGTCTTGCTGATGTCGGTCAATCCGGGTTTCGGAGCGCAGAAGTTTATCGAACATTCCGTAGCGAAAACGGCGAGGCTGAAGCAAATGATCGTGTCGAAAGGACTTGATACACTGATTGAAGTGGATGGAGGCATTAACCGGGAAACGGGAAAACGGTTGTTGGCCGCAGGTGCGGATGTGCTGGTAGCCGGTAATTTTGTTTTTAAATCGGAAAACCCGATAGAAACGATCCGGGAGTTGAAAAGGCTTGCCCCATGAGCTATGGCGGGGAACCGGTTATAAATGAAATACGGAAGCGGCCTTTTGTCAGGCCGCTTATTTTTTGGCTGACGGGAATCATGCTTCAGGTATGTTTCCCGTTGCAGGTTTTCTCGGTAATCCTTTTGGTTTTTGTCCTTGTCTTTGTCGCCGTTTCATTTTTCATTCCGGAACAAAGGATTCCCGATACGTTCATATACGGCACACGTTGGGTGTGGGGCGTCCTGTTTGCTTTCCTTCTTCTCTTTCTTGCCATACAACGCACCTCGCTGGCCGAGCAGCAGTCAGGACGTAACCCGGAACAGGGCTTGCTGTTTATAAAAGCCGGCGAAATGCAGGAGGCGATGGTCGACAAACTGGACAGGCTGAATTTGTCGGATGAGAAAAAGGCGGTTCTCGCCACGATAACGGTCAATTACCGGAAGAATATGACAAGAGATGTGAGTAAGCGTTTTTCGGTGACCGGTTTGTCCCACCTGCTCGCAGTGAGCGGTTTTCATGTAGGTATTATTTCGACATTCATTGGTCTGTTGCTGTCGTTCATGCCGAAGCGGATCGCCTTTTTTCATTACCTGAAATACATCCTGATGATACTTTTGATCTGGCTGTTTACCTATACGACCGGCCTTGCGACTGCTGCCGTACGGGCGGCGGTGATGATTAGTGTTTATCTGGCGGGAAGGATGTTGAAACGGAGGCCGGACAGCTATAATACCTTGGCGGGAGCCGCATTTTGCATGCTTGTTTACAATCCGTTTTATTTGTTTGATATCGGTTTCCAATTGAGTTATCTGGCTGTTTTTTTTATTTTATATCTTCAACCCCGTTTCAGCCGTTTGTCGGAAATAAAAAATCCACTATTGGCGTCACCTTGGAATACATTGACGGTAACGGTTTCGGCGCAGATCGGCACCCTGTTTTTATGTTTCTACTATTTTGGACAAAGTTCGTTAGTTTTTCTGTTTGCGAATTTGTTTTTATCCCTTTTGGCCACCCTTTTAATACCGGCTACTTTGTTGTGGATGCTGATCCCTTCCCGGATACCCGGATTGGAATGGTTGGGTTCCGCCGTTGAAACGATGACAAACAGCCTGATGTGGGTGGTCGAACGTTTTGCCTCCATACCCGGAGCAACCGTTTCCCTGCGTTTTGATTTACTTACGATGATCTGCTCGTATACAGCTCTTGGGCTGTTTTTATTATATATTCAAACGCGGCGGTACCGGATGATACTCGCCGCGCTTATCCTGTTATTCGCTATTTTATGCCGGCATTTGATATGACCGCAACTCCCGTATGTCTTGAATCTTATCAACTTGTCCGGCGTTACCCTCTCCGGTTGACCGGTTATCTGTTGTACAGATCCGATGAACCCGAAAGATGTTTATCGATAATTTTTGCATCGCCCCGGTAGTATACGTCGGAGGATCCACTGGCTCTTACGGTCAATTCTTCGGTACATGTAATCCGTATATCGGAGGAACCGGAGGCCGAACTGTTACATTTTTTCACAATAAGGTCGTATCCTTTGAAATCACTGCTTCCGCTTAATAAAAGATCACAAACGTCGGCGCTGCCGCTGATGGTACAATCCGAACTTCCCGAACAGTTTGCGGTAAGCTTTACGGCTTCTATCTTGCCCTTATAATCGGAACTTCCGCTACAGTCTATTTTAATATTGTCGGCTTTTATATCCCCTTTTATATCCGAACTTCCCCGGAGCGTTATCAACAGATCGCCGGCCACCAAACGTCCTTTTATAAAAACATCGGAGGAGCCGGACGCGTTGATATTATTTATCTTTCCATTGTTTGGAATGGTGACTTTCAGGTTCTTTTTCGAGGAATAGCCGAAATTGTTTTTGAAATGTACATTCAGTACCCCGTCTTTTACGTAGGTTTCGATGTAGTCGATAAGATTTTCATCGCCGGAAACCGTAATCGGTATATCGGAAGATTCGGATATATAGACGTCAATGGATCCTCTTGTATTAAGCGCATTAAAATCCATTTTATCCCGTTCCTGCTCTTTCAGGATACCGTTTCCGACTATTTTTTTCCAATTGTCGTTGCTGATATTCAAATGTATACAACTTGACAAGGAGAATATTATGCAAAAAATCATAACGAATGTAAATGCTGTTTTTTTCATGTCTTTTATATTTTAATGATGGATATATACTAATCGACTTTCATACATAAGACGTATTTTTTCGAAAAAAGTTACAGCATTTGTCCGAAATTTTGAGCCGGAAAAATTTCAAACCTACTTTTCCGGCAGTAAAAGTTCCCAGTTTGAAGAAAAATAAGCGTGTACGAGTTTTTTCAGGCTTTCTTTATCTTTATTCCTCATAAAAAGATTTTGCAAATCTTTATAAATATAAAATTGTAACAGGTATCCGTTACTATATTTTTTCCGGATCGAATGATTCTCATAGAGCTTTGCATACCAGGATAAGTTCAGGTTATAATATCCGGCTACTTTTTCCGCCATCAACGCACCAGACCAGATTCGATCGCTCATATTCCGCGTCAATTGATGAAAATCGGCATACCTGAAAGTCGAGATATCGATTATTTCACAAACATCATCGATTCCTAACGCATGAAAATCGATCGTTTCCTCAAATATCGTATCTCCGTCCAGGTCATACTCAATAAAGTCAAAGAAACCGTTGCCGTCTTTATCCGTATATTTTACCGTAGCAAACACTTCCGGTTCACGCCGCAACCAGTTTCTGTCGTATCCCTGATAGGCGGTCGCATTCTGGTCTATACGCCAGCATCCCCATTCGGCCCCGTAGAGATGAAGACGTCCGTCAAACTTACTGACATATAATGATCCTTTGCCTGATCCGTCCGAATCCCATTCTCCCCGATCGCCGCTCGCATCCGCCTGCGGATGATTATCAATTCCTCCCTTGCGCGTTCCGATTTTAAACGGATTCCGCGGTTCAAGCAGTTCAACACGTTCCCATCTTTTACAGTCGTCATCTTCATCATAGGTAAAATGAATATTATGCCACTCCCCTCTTGAAAAGATCAAATCCCAGGCTACTTCATGATCCGGGTAAATCAATTCTTCCATCCGGCGAAAACGCGGATCCATAAAATATGTATCAGCTTCGGGCAGACCCCGAAGATTTTTAATTTTATGAACCTGATCCATATAATCGAATCCGGGGCCCTGAAACCGGATCGTGAAGTCAAAGTCGAAATCATTGCCCGGGCCGTTGTCATTATCCATATCTACCGCAATGGAAACCCAATCCATTTTTCCACTTAACCTTGTCAGTTCAACATTTTTCCCATTCAAAACACCTTCGTAATATTGTGGAGAATCAACTAAGCGTATTGCCATTTCCGACAATCCGTCGCCATCATGGTCGTAGAACAGAAACGGATTTTCCCAGTTCAATCTCAGGTCTTCTATCCCATCGGTATAGGCATGGATTTTCAGGAAAGCGGTATTTCCACTATAATCCGTATAAAAATCCGATGTTTCTATCCGATCCCAGTTGTGGAGTTTAAAGGTATTGAAATTGATATAATTGAATACCTGATCCCGGTCACAATCCAATACCCACATGTAGTGCCCGTTAGGCCATACTTTATCCGGCATGACGTCCGGATATTCGACTACCACCTGCATATCTGCTTTGCCGTCGTTATCCGTATCGACCCAGTCAATGATCAGGTCGCCCCACGATCCGAACTTCCCGTCTTTGTTCCGGTCGATTAGTAAACAATCATTATCCGTATCGCCTTCCAAGTCGCCCGGTTTCATATCTCCGTCGTCATCTATCCACAGGACGGGAATACCCTTCGCGGTAACCGACTTGATCGCATTGGGTTTTCCGTCGTTTGTCAGATCAAGATATTCCGGTTGATAACCGACAGGAGGCGGAGGCAACCGGAAAGGAACCATCTGCGTTTGTATATTCCAATAATCCGAAAGATCTTTCTTTTGCGCCGAAACGCCAACTGCTACTGCAAGGGTAAGAAATAAACAAAGACCCGTTTTTCTTGTTTCTTTTTTCAATTTCATGGTATATCATTTTTTTTCGATTTTCTGCACCTCTCCGGTCATTTTATACGGCAGAGGGTAAACATTTCCTTTACTATCACCGAAATAAAGTAACGACTCACTTAGTTTATCCGGATTACCATCCGCCCAGAAATACATGAACGGATCTTTTCCGTTGACAACCTCCCGGACATAATTATGATTGCGCGGACTATTCTTCGTTACCTGTTTTTTACGCTTCCATGTTTTGCCCTTATCATAACTTTCCCAGATGACCAACTCTCCGCCTCCTCCCCATTTCTGCGGTGTGTTTTCCGTCGGAGCGATTACCGTCCATTTCTTTTTATCGGCCCGGATATTTCCGGTATCATAGTTATGGTCTGACGTTGTGATCTTATGATTCTCCCATCCGCTACCGTTCCAATAAATCACCTGCCACTCTTTCAACCCGTTTTGAGGGCCGGGCTGATGACCTTTCCCCGAAACATAAAGGGCCATCGGGTTTCCATACTCATCAAATGCCACATCTTTGATATAAACATTCTGCCCTTTACTGAAAAACTCTTTCACTAATGCCGGACTATCCGTTTCGGTGACGGGAACAGGCAACGGGCTTCCGTCGACTTTCGTCCATGTTTTACCGAAATCGGTCGTTTGCATATAATAGATATTGGTTCTTAAATCAACATTTCCATTAGGATGCCAATTGAAAAAGAAGACGATCTTGTCGCCCTGTTGTCCGCTGATCTGATAATGACCGCCGTTTACATCGCCTTCCCGTTTGATCGCAGCCAACTGTTTATGTTCCGTCCAGTTCACTCCATCCGGGCTTGTATTGAAATACAGCAACCGGGTTCCCATATATTTTGTAAACAGATGCAGGAACCCTTTTCCTTTCACATATTTCGGTTGCGGATAAGTCATTTCATCTTCCACCATCCGCTCAAAAGATTCCACACTAAAAGGCCGGTTGCTTTTGTATATAAAACCGGGACGTCCACGCCCCCGTCCGCTGACAAAAACCCAGATATAACCCTCCGAATCCATTGAAATTGAGGGATTGTCATGCGGATCGAAAACGCCTCTCTTATCATACACAACCGTTGGCCGGCTCACCGTCTTCGTTTTATGATCATAACATCCGGCCATACACAACAGATAATTCCCATAATTTTTATGCGTATTGGTCGGTTTATCCGCGTCCGATTTCTGATTTTCGGCAATCCCTCCATAAACGAAAAAAGTTTTATCCACTTCCGGCGCATAGATTGCCAGCGGTATATGTTTGGCCGTATAAGTTCCCAAGCCGCCCGAATACTTATCCCCATATTCCGAAAATTGTCCTAAAGTAAACCAGATCCCTTTATATCCGTCTATTTTCTTATTGTCAAGCAACGGATATTCCTGCGCCGTCATTGTTCCGCAAAAGAAACACACGAGAACAACCGGCAAATAATAGTGGTTTATGTTTTTCATACGATTCTATATTTTATGATTTATTTCATACCATGTTTTCTTAACAAACTTTCGTTCAAAGACATCGACTTCCACCTTTTTGTACAATCCCTGTTGTACGAACGATTGTGCTACGACACAAAAGTACGACAATAATATGGGAACTCAAAAATTATTTCAGCTCAAGTGAAAAACCCATACCAACCCTATTCACGATGTCACCGGATTTTTACGCTATGAATCCGCTCAAGTGTTAAACTAATGTTAATTATTTTGATTTGTTTGTTTATATCAAAAATTAGATATTCATTTGCAAATGAAAAATCGATTTTTCTTTTTATAAGTGATGATTTTAAGCTTGAAATGCGTGAAAAACTAATGGATATATGTAGATGATCGCACGAAAGTGAATGAAATGAACATACGCGAATTTGCGAGAGAGCATTTTCGAAATTGACATGCCGAATTATTCCGTTTGTGAAATGATGTACATTGTGCGGATTGATTAAAAAATCACACAAAGGAATGACGAGCTGTTTGCCGACAAATTATTAGCCTATGGGTATAACTTTTATTGAATACCATGTCTATGGCCATCCTTCCGGAAATATGTCCGGTAAAAAGCCTTCCCGAAAACTATACAGCTGAGTTAAGGTTTTGAATCGATGGTCTTTATGCGCTTTTACGCAATAATATTAAGGAAAAAAGTTTTTTTAATAGAATTTCGTTTATACTACAATTGATTATTTAATTTTGCAAAATCGATTTTGCAAAATGAATTATAGAAGAATATGTTTGATATATAATTAGTTAATGAAAATTTAAATTGAATGTTATGAACAACGAAAAAAAAATGTCCAGGCGTAGTTTTATTGGCGCAACCAGTCTTACGGGGGTAGGTATGATGTTGTCGGGTAATCCATTGATGGCTAAAGTGTCCGGTATGGAATCCGTAACAGCCAAAAAGTTTAAAATGGCAATTATCGGATGTGGTAACCGGAGCAAAACGATTATCAGTTCTCTTAATGATGTTCCGGAGAT
>JAIRSF010000146.1 GCA_031255595.1 Tannerella sp. | reverse complement strand
AGTGGAGATTTTGTATTCATACTGTGAACAGGGATAAATTGTTTGGCTTGCTTCATCATACAAAGGTATTCATTTCAAAGAATATGTGGAAGAATTATCTTGTTTTTAGTTATATCTTTTCTGTAATTTGCTTCTCAAAGGATTCCGGTTTATGCGAAAGACTTAAAGAATGTTCAAAGCCATTAATAAAGGCAAGGTTCAATTCTTTCAGGAAAATGTCGTTCCGATTATATTCCTGCCTGATATAGCTTTCCATGTGTTTATACAGGGTGCAATACTTGGAATAAGTTGCTTCTGTCCTGTTGTAGCCTACCTTCCGGGAAAACTCCCGGTTTCAGCGTTGATATTTTCTGCATTCGTCCTTTCATCAGGTAACTTTCTTTTACTTCTCACTTACATAAGGTTCAGCCCTTCGTACTTCGTAAGGCGTCCTGCTGTACCGTCTTCTCGCTGGGGCAGGCTTGTTTCCGTACTACTATGGCTTCTGCTGACTCACAGCTAACTTTACTCCGTGCTTCCGATTTATTCACTTCCACACGTCTGTGAAACCTCCCGTGGTAAGATTATCGCACTTTCATCCCATATATCCGCATCATTTACCCTGTCGCATCCGGATAGCTTTTGGACTTCGTTTTGTTCGGCAAACTCGTCCTGCAACTTGAGCCTTTTATGATGTTCGTGTTCCTCAGACCGGGGTTTTGCATACGGCTTCCTTCTGATTCCAATTCGCGTTGGACACCCTTGCCTTCTGCTAACGGTTGGTCGCTATCTACCCCCGCAGTGGACTTCCACCACCAAGTTCGTAATCATGCACGGCGCACTGAAAGAATTGCCGCCGTATCTCCTGCATACGACAGCAATTCTTCATGATTTTCCGTCCTAAATAAAAGCAACTTTATTTACCGAACCCGAATCTTATATGACATATTACCAATCGAAACCACATAAAATCCTTTGGAAACAGGAAGGATATGGCTACCCTCAGCAACCGTTACGCTTTTCACCAAACTGCCGGAAAAGGTATAAATGTTGACCGGTAACGATTTTTCCGTATTTACGACAATACCACCTTGTATGCCGTAAATTTTGGGTATTTTTTGCTCCATGGGTTCATTGGCTGAAATCACGTCGCCATCTTTGAAATAAGAGAATTGCTCTATCGAGGCAACATAAATTTCCGGTGGATAGACCGTCGTAAGATAGTATTTATATGTAATGATTTCCGTACAAAAACCATCTTCCTGAAAAGTATAGGTTTTTTCCTTCACATTGTCCGAATATTCTTCATATCCGTTGTCTGTATACTTATACTCAATGGTCACAGGAGGCTTATAAATGTATGTTGTAACACCTCTCTTTTCGTTTAACATTTCAATATACCCTCTGCGACAGGTTTTCAACCGGTTTTGTGCATCAAAAACATATTCTACCGTATGAATGATTTCTGACAGGCTTAGGTTGGGCGGGAAGTACTGATAGGTATTATATCCGCTATCATTATAAAATACAAGAATGGAATCTTCTTTACCGGTTATGCCGCTTTTTGTATAAACCGTATTATACCCCAAAGACTCTGAATCTAAATATAGGGCCAGGAAAGAAGCCTGATACGGCTTAAAGGTATAATCATATTGCGTGGTATCATATACCAACACCTCCGCATCCAGGTAATGATTCCTAATCGTACTGATTTCCGAAATCCGATTTTCCGCATCATAACGGTATTCATTTACTACAAGATTCGGGGAACCGGAATAAACAACCACAGACGAATCATAAACAAGTGTTCCGTCATCTGCATATCTTTTCACAAAAACATTGATGTCGTACGTGTTTGCTTCGTAATACCGTAATGTATCACTTAAACCGTCCGAACCGCTTTTAAGTAAAGTATAACCTTCTTTTTCAGAAGACATTATCTCATCGGAAGAAGGTTGTTCCGCAAATCCGTTTCCGACAAGACGGATATACGAAATGCTATCCACACCTGTATAGCGTGGCTCGCTGAATACACCGTTAAACGGTGAGGTTTGTCCTTTTAAATACGTGTACGGTTGCTGAGCGGAAAGGCTGCTGCTAATGAACGTAATCAAGCTGAAAGTAAGTAATAATTTCATTTGTCGGAAAACTTGTTTTTAGTACTGTATGAACTCAATCATTTTTCTTTTTGGAAGACCTTCTCCCTAACCACTCCGTCTTCTACACCATTAAACCGACCGGTAATCGTCACCTCATTACTTTTCTCCGAACAACCGGTACAGGTACAACAAATCCAAACTGCCAAAACACCGCAAAAATGTTTCATGGTTAAAATGTTAAGTCTTATATTTAACAACGTATTAATAGCGAAATTATTTTCATAACAGCGGAAAATATTTTCATAGCCGTTCACCGCACGAATCAACAACGCCTGTGATGCCTGCTCCCAACATACATTCTTTACATTTCATCATCAAAACAACTCATTTCACACAGCCGGCCAGCCATTTCATAAAATACGAGCCAATACGTAATTTATAATAAAGGAAAAGCTATATCTTTGTGAAACAAAAGAACAATGTATGTCAAAGCATCTGGTATTAATCAACAGCAATGAGGTAATTCGGGTTTCACCGGAGCGGATTGTTTATATCCTGTCTGATGGGAACTATTCCACTATGACACTTGTAGACAAAGAGGAGCACTTGTTCTCTTTCAACCTGGTTTCATTCGAAAAACTAATCGAACAACAGTTGGGTACCGATGCACAAACATTTATCCGATTAGGCAAAAGTCTGATAATTAACGGAAATTACATCTACTACGTCAATGTATCAAAACAACAGATCATACTTTCGGACAGCAGTTTCCCGAATAAATTTATTCTTTCCGCCTCCAAAGAAGCGTTGAAAGCGCTGAAAACAGTACTGGAAGAAAGTATAAAAAGCAGGAGGATAGGAATATGACAACGAAAAACAAACAAGATAACGAAGTCTATATCCTTGGTTCAAACGCAGGGAATAGCATGCAACGGGTGGAGAGAAAAGAACCCGAAAAGAACCTGAAGAGCCTTAAAAAGGAATCTAAAAGGAACCTAACGATTCTGTTCTGTGCCCTGCTAGGCATCCTCATTACGAGTGTCATCCTGTTTATAAACAAGAAAGAACAGGCTCCGGAATATTATTTCGAACCGGAACAATCCGAATCTTTAGAACAGGACATTTCCGTAGTAACCCCGGACAGCGTTAATAAATTAAAGCAACCTCCGTATATGGAAATGTCCGAAGAAACGGCAAACGGCATTCGCCTGATGATCTGCACGCCTCACCATGCTACTATGTCATTGATGGTAGGTATGCCGGAAGAAACTGATTCAACCATCATTTTCGCAGCGATGGCTGCCGATATCCGAAAAGACAATCTGGAAATTGTCGGTGATTTCGTTCTTTCCGGCAAACAACTGGCACGTGGAATTGCCAAAAAAGGATATGTCGCCATCATAGATAATAAAATAACAATCGGCGTTGGGGAGTCAACCCCGTTATTACAACAGGCAATTGATCATAATGGTTCTTTTTTCAGGCAATATCCTCTTGTCAACAACGGAGAATTGATGGAAAACAAACCCAAAAACAAGTCCGTCCGGCGCGCCCTTGCCATCCGGGACGGACAAATGATCTTGGTTCAGAGCAGAAACCGGGAATCTTTTCACGATTTCTCCCGGGCCTTGATAAATAGCGGAATATCCGATGCCATTTATCTGGTAGGAGGAGATGCCTATGGTTGGTATTATGATTTTGAACATGTCCGGCATACATTCGGAACAAAATTAGAGGACATCCCGAAAAATATTTCCTACATCGTCTGGAGATAAAATAATCCGATAAAAATAGAACAATCTGTAACCGGAGCTTTTGCACCGGCCGGGGAAATTATATGCCCGAAAAAACAGGAAATGCCCCGCTAATATATTTAAAACAAGCATATTAACAAAAAAACATAAAGAAGGTTCCTTCAAAAAGTATCATCATATAAATAGCTGCCGTATGAAAAAAATAGTCCTCCTCCTTCCGATTGTAACAGGAATAATAGCCGGTACATCCTGTACAAGTACAATCACCCAACTCAGCAACGATGAATCCGCTGTAATAACGATTTTATCGACTGACTCCCTTCCCATTCCTAAAGATTCTATTTCGCTTGAAAAAAAAGTGTCTTCAAGTCCAAAAAAATACATTTACCTGACAATTGATGATGCGCCGCTTAACGGAAGCAGCTATATTGACAGTATCATTCTAAGCACAAAAGTCAAAACAAACATATTCCTTGTAGGAAATCCGATTAATGAGAGTAAACGGTTTAAACGGTACCATGAAATATTGAAGGAAAATCCGTTCATCGAACTTTATAACCATAGTTATTCGCATGCAGACCATAAGTATGCCAAATACTATAAAAATCCGGAACAGGTCGTTTCCGATTTTGAAAAGAACCGTTCCGAATTCAACCTGCATCATCGGATTGCCCGTTTGCCGGGACGCAATCTGTGGCAGTTAGGCGACCGGAGAAAAAATTATAACCAATCCGGAGCCGAAGCGGCGGCATTACTGGCTGAAAAAGGATATAAAATATTCGGCTGGGATGTAGAATGGAAATACGATCCGAAAAATTATTCTCCCCAACAAACCATTGACGAACTAATCGATGAAATCGAACATTCTTGTAATACATCCGGCACATTCACGCCCAATCATATCATACTGTTAATGCACGACCAGATGTTTGCAAAAATAAACGGAGAGAATAACCTGTCGAAACTCATCCATAAATTGAAAGAAAAGGACTTCACGTTCGAATATCTCAGCGATTATCCCGAGTTAGAATAACAAGACTCCTGCCGAACAAGCCGATCCGTATCGGCAGGCATAACAGGAATGATTCCGAACAGAAAACAAATTCCTGCTTATCAAATCATACATTCCGCTCAAGCGTATGTGCTCCCGATGTAACTTTTACAGGTTTTCCTTTGGGAAAAACAACTTCTGCGGTCACGCCTTCAGGTACATGGATCCGGATGGTCATCTTTCGTCCTTTTACAGAAACGGACACCTTAATTTCACCCTTTACCGATGCGATGGTAGCGGATGCTTCTTTTAAGGAACCTAACTGAGGAGCGACTTTAAACGTTTTGAATCCGGGTGACGTCGGTTCGATGCCGCATACCTTTTGACCCAACAGAGTAAGCGGCCCCCCACTCCATGCGTGATTGATCGTTCCTCCGCCAAACCCTTCTCCTCCGACGCCCCAACCTTCAAAAAGAGTGGTGTATTCTTTATACGCCATCATTTTCTCATAGCGTTTTTTCATGCGTTCCAACGCAAACACAGGGTCGTTCATCCGAAACAACGCCTCCAAAACATATTTTTCCATGTAAGGACTGGCATGATATTCCCGTTTAAGGACTTTCAGCAAGGCTGGATACTTCTCTTTCGGAGCAAGTCCCGATACGACGGCCATAGCCTGCGCCCGGTCATCCGTTTCTCCTTTGTATCCCGGAGAGCGATAGGCCGTACCCGTCCAGAACGCAGCATCAAAATTCCGCTCTATCCTCTCCATCATCATCCGGATCTCTTTCGCATCGGCATTTTTCCCTAACTGCAGAGCAAATTCAAGCTCCGCCTTAAGCGCCAGATAATACCAGCAGTTTGTTAAAACGCCCATATCAATGTTTTCACCCCAGTCGCCCCAACTCCATTCACCCTTACGCTCAATAACCGACCCGTTTTGATCGACCTGCCAAACTTCGTGCAAATACCGGTGTAAACGGTCATATATGACCGGAATAAAACTACTGTCCGCACTATAATAATACTGCGTATAAAAGCCGTACCACCCTACCGAAGCCAATATTTGTAAAGGCAGCTCCCGGTTCCAGTTTCCTGCAGGTACCGGAGAGAAAAGAACACCGTCCGCACGCTGCCAATTCATCAATTCGTGAATGCCCTTTAAGGCCAATTGATGAGATGAAGGGGTCAGGGCATAAAAAGCTTCTCCCAACTCATTCACTTCATCTCCCCACCATTGGGAACGTTCCCGGTCGGGACAATCCATGTAAGTGTCACGCATTGTTACGTACAATGTACGGGCCGACCGCTGCCAGAGTTCATTATAAAACGGTTCGTTACACCGAAAGGGTTCCACAAATTCCGCATCATAACCCGTTTCACGATATTTTACTTCAAGCATCTCGACGCCTTCCGGTATCACATACCGGACTTCATGCCCGTTCATCCAGCCGAAACTTTCGTATTCCTGCTCGCCGTCGCGCGTGATATACTCCGCACGCACATTGGGAGTGCCTCCACCCGTATAATTATCCGTCTGTATTTTTATCATGGCTCCTTCGCGGGCTTTCACTTTCAGATACGGCGTAATATGGCAGTTGTAAGGCAAACGGCAAAACAAAGTATCTCCATTCGCCGATTTCCGAACATTTACATATTCGGTAAGCCCATAATCTTTCCACAGAGGGATCGGCCGTTTCACCAATCGTCCGATCGGCGCATCCGTTATATCATTTATAATAAACGGCCGCTGAATATTCCCCGTAAAAGATCTTTTATTCCACCCTGCGATCTCTTTCCTCGCATCAAAACGAATATTACTTTCCGGTAAACGGTAATTCGGATGAGGCGCGTCCGTATTCTGATAAGCATTATACACCATCCCTTTCCATGAACCGTCCGAAAGGATTTCAACACCGGGAGCGACCGCTTCAAACCAGAGCCCGACCATTCCACTGTTGACATGGCTGAATCCATTCCTCCCGAAATGCCATACAAGTACAGCGATTGTATTATCTCCCCCGGTAAGATGGGGCGCAATTTCCACTTCATCATAATAAGTAGCGTTCCGGGCAGGCCCCCGCTTCAATCCTCCTTCAAACACCACCAAACGGTCGTTAATCCAAAGCCAATATTTCGAATCGACCGCGATACGGGCGATTAGCGATTCCGGAATATTCGTCAATTTTACATCTTTACGATAAATATACCACGAATTAGGCTCACTCTGCGTATGTTCAAAACTAAGCCATTTCCCTCTTGCTTCCGTCATTTCCGGCATATCCATACTCCGGGCAAGCGGCAAACTGCAAAAAAACAAAAAAACGATCCATAAAATCTTTTCCATAATAAGTATCCGATTTAATTACATTATCTCAAGAAAGTTCATCCGTATCATTGGCAATACCGAGGGTATCAATTACATAAAAAAGCCCGCCCATCAACATTCCGACAATCGTGGCAAGGCACATTCCCGTTAGTTTAACATCGCCCAGATTAACATAAACGCCCGATAATCCGATAACAAAAACAAGGGCCGTCATCGCCAGATTCCGGGCCTTGGCATAATTTACCTTTTTATCGACAATCAAACGGATCCCCGATGCCCCTATCATGCCGTAAAGCAAAAAGCTGATCCCTCCCATCACCGGGCCGGGGATAGAACTGATCAGCGCCGATGCAGGAGCAAAAAAAGCAAGCAGTATTGAAATCACCGCCGCACCGCCAATGACCCATACACTGTATACCTTCGTGACGGCCATCACACCGATATTTTCGCCATAAGTCGTTGTAGGGACAGAGCCGCAAAACCCCGATAAAGTCGTTGAAACACCATCGGAAAGCAACGTGCGGTGAAGTCCCGGATCTTTCAACAGGTCACGTCCTACAATCTCACTCGTAACCACCTGGTGACCGATATGCTCCGAAATAACAACCAACGACGCGGGAATAACGATCAAAACGGCTTCCAGGCTGAATTTAGGAAACATAAAATCGGGTAAAGCGAAAATAGGAGAATCCGCTACGCCGGTAAAATCAACCAAGCCCAGGAACAAAGCGATAAGATACCCCGAAATGATCGCAATCAATATCGATATAGCCGCAGCAAAACCCCTGAATAAAACTTGCCCTACGACGGCAATCGCTATTGAAACCACAAAAACAATTACAAATGACGGATTTATTTCCGTATACGTATCACTCAGGAGAAGACCTCCGTTTTTCGCAGCCGTACCCGCCAGCTCCAAACCGATAAGTGCAACGACAGGTCCCATCGCCGCAGGCGGCAATATCGTATCGATCCACTTAGTCCCGACAAATTTGATCATGACGGCAACCGCACAAAAGATCAAGCCCGCCACGACGAATCCACCGAGCGCATACTGATAGCCGTAAGCTGGATTCGCGAGCAAAAGAAAAGTAGGCGACAAAAAGGCAAAACTCGAACCAAGGTAAGCCGGCGATTTCCCTTTCGTAATAAAAATAAAGATCAATGTCCCGATGCCGTTCATCAATAATACGATTGCGGCATTCAGTCCAAATAACCAGGGCACTAAGACAGAGGCGCTAAACATGGCAAACGTATGCTGTATGCTTAATGGGATCCCTTGCAGCAAAGGAACCTTTTCCTCAACCTGAATAATTCGTCTTTTCTCATTCATATCGATTAAATTTTATTAAAGTCCTCCTGTTTTTAAAATAATCCGGCAAATTTCAGATTATTTTGTCCCGAAAATACGATCTCCCGCATCGCCCAGACCCGGTAATATATACGCTTGTTCATCCAGTCCCACATCATAAGACGCCGTATAAATGTCCACATCCGGATGATCTTCCCGAACCTTTTTGACCCCTTCGGGCGCCGCAACCAGACACATAAGGCGTATAGCGGAACATTTTTTTTCTTTCAGCATACGAATCGCATCCGAGGCGCTTCCTCCGGTTGCCAACATAGGGTCGCAGACGATTACTTCCCGCTGTTCGATATCAAAAGGCAGCTTGCAGTAATAATAAACCGGCTTACACGTATCATGGTCGCGGTATAAGCCGATATGTCCGACTTTTGCAACCGGCAACAGGCTCAACAGGCCGTCAACCATGCCCAACCCGGCACGTAAAATCGGAACAATAGCCAGCTTCTTCCCCGAAATAACATTCGATTTCATCTTCATCATCGGCGTTTCAATCTCTATTTCCGATAACGGTAATTCGCGGGTTAATTCATACCCCATCAACATGGAGATCTCCGTCAATAATTCGCGAAAATCTTTCGCTCCTGTTTTCTTCATCCGCATAATTGTCAACTTATGCTGAATCATCGGATGATCAATAATATGCAATTCACTCATCTCTATCTTATTTTTATGATTAAACAACATTCCGTTTTTAATGCGCTTCCAGCCAGTTACGCCCTTCTCCGTAATCGGCGATCAAAGGAACCCGCAACTGAATAGCTCCTTCCATTTCTTCCAGTACAATTTTACGCACTTTTTCAAATTCATCCTTATATACGTTGAAATTCAATTCATCGTGAACCTGCAGAATCATCTTACTTTTCAGTTGTTCTTCTTCAAACCGGTTATAAATGCGAACCATGGCAACCTTGATAATATCGGCCGCACTACCCTGTATAGGCGCATTAATCGCATTGCGCTCCGCATATCCCCGGACGACCGCATTGTTGGAATGAATATCCGGCAAATACCTGCGCCGGTGAAACAAGGTTTCAACAGATCCTTTCTCACGCGCAGACTGTATGCACTCATCCATAAATTCATGGACGCGGGGATATGTTTTGAAATATCCGTCGATTAACACCTTGGCCTCAGATCTCGGAATCGTCAGGCGTTCGGCCAACCCAAAGACGGAAATACCATAAATGATGCCGAAATTGGCCGTTTTTGCCTTACGACGCATATCAGAGGTTACGTTTTCATCGGAAACGCCGTAAATTTTTGCAGCAGTTGCCGTATGGATATCCGCGCCGCCGGCAAAGGCGTCTATCATGTTCCGGTCACCGCTGATATGCGCCATGACACGAAGTTCAATCTGGGAATAGTCCGCAGAGAAAAACACACAGTCCGCATGATCCGCAATAAAGGCTTTGCGTATTTCACGTCCCAAATCATCGCGTACGGGGATGTTCTGCAGATTCGGATTGGTGGAACTCAGCCGTCCGGTAGACGTTACGGTCTGGTTGAAAGAGGTATGAACTTTCCCGGTGACCGGGTTAATCAGTTTGGGCAAAGCATCTACATAGGTGCCCAACAGTTTTTTGATACCGCGATAATCGAGTATTTTACCGATGACCGGATGTTTCTGCCGCAGTTTCTCCAGCGTATCTTCACTTGTACTGAATCCGCCGGTTTTCGTCTTTTTCACCTTTTCATCCGTTATTTTCAGGCGTTCAAACAACACATCCCCCACTTGTTTGGCGGAGTTTATATTAAATTCCATGCCTGCCAAAGCATAGATTTCCTGCTCCAGCACCTGTAATTTCCCCGTCAGCACAACCGAATATTGGGCAAGCGCTTCAACATCCAGTTTCACACCGGTATATTCCATTTCCGCAAGGACGTACACCAAAGGCATTTCGATATCATAAAAAAGCGATTCCACCGCATATTTTTTCAACTTCGGTTCAAAGAAATGCTTCAAACGCAGCGTCACATCCGCATCTTCGGCCGCATACTCGGCAACCTTTGCTACGGGCACATCGCGCATTGTAAGTTGATTTTTTCCTTTCGGGCCAATCAGCGCTTCGATCGGTACGGGCTTATAATGCAAATATGTTTCGGCCAGATAATCCATCCCATGACGCAGTTCCGGATTGATCAGATAATGCGCAATCATCGTATCAAACAGAGGGCCTTTTACATAAATACCATACTTGCGTAAAACAAGGATATCAAACTTAATGTTTTGTCCGATCTTTCCGATGTTTTTGTCTTCCAGTACGCTGGCAAAACGCGAAACAATCTTCATGGCATCCTCCATCGCTTCCGGTACCGGAACATACCAGGCTTCAAATTCTCTAACGGCAAACGACATGCCGACAAGTTTGGCCGCAACCGGATCGGTTCCATCGGTTTCGGTGTCAAACGCAAACGATTCCCGATTCGCCAGAATATGAATCAATTCGGATATTTCATCTTCATTATCAGCCAAATAATATGTATACAGGGTAGCATTCAAGTCTTTGAGAGTTGAGTGATCCGGCGCTGCCGCTTCCGGAAACATTCCGCTACCGGACACTTTGCCGGAGGCGTTTCCATGCACCTCTCTCTGATCGGAAACATCTTCAAAAAGTGAAAGCTGCGTTGCCTGTTTTTTCCCGGTACTGTTTTTTTGTTCGAACCGGTGCAGACTCCCTTTCTTCATTTTAGTTAAAAGGGTATTAAATTCCAATTCCATATAAATTTTCGCCAAACGATTTTCATCCGGTTCTTTACGAATACATGAAGCGGCATCAAACGCAATCGGAACATCCGTAACAATCGTCGCCAGAAATTTTGAGAAACGTATTTTCTCGGCATTTTCTTCTATCTTCGTTTTAAGGCTGCCTTTCAGTTGTTCCGTACTCTCCAGCAAATTTTCTACCGAACCAAATTCAGCCAATAACTTCTGAGCCGTTTTCTCTCCAACTCCCGGACATCCCGGAATATTATCGGAGGAATCGCCCATCAATCCCAGCAAATCGATCATCTGACCGACGGAGGTCAAATTATACTTCGCCAAAACCTCCGGTATTCCCAGAGATTCATAATCTCCGCCAAACTTCGGACGATACTGGAAAATATGTTCCGATACCAATTGCCCGTAATCTTTATCCGGAGTCATCATATACACATCAAAACCTTCTTTTTCCGCCTGCTTGGATATGGTTCCTATCACATCGTCCGCTTCGTAACGGGGAACCTCGACGATCGGGATATTATAGGCTTCAATAATTTCACGTATGACCGGTACGGAATCACGTATCACTTCCGGCGTTTCTTCACGCTGGGCTTTATATTCCTCATACATCTCGTGCCGGAAAGTAGGGCCGGAAGGATCGAAACCGACCGCAACATGCGTAGGGTCTACACGCCGCATCACATCCTGCAACGTATTGATGAACCCGAAAATAGCAGACGTATTTACTCCTTTCGAATTGATTCGGGGATTTTTAATAAAGGCATAATAAGAACGATAAATAAGTGCATAAGCATCAATCAATAACAGTTTCATATCATATATCTGTTTTCAGTATTATTTCAGACAAAAAAGGATAACGGAACTCCATCCCATTTCATAATGGTGATATTGTTTCACCGCGTAAAAGTATAAAAAAATTGCTATCTTTGCGCCTAATTAAAGACTAAAATGATTGACAGACTACAAATAGCAAAACCTGTTGCTTCCGAATTTGAACAATTCAAAGCGGATTTTTCGAGTGTGCTCCACAGTGAAGTCCCGCTTTTACAATCCGCGATTGAGCAGGTTCTGCGTTCAAACGGAAAACATATACGTCCGCTCCTGCTTCTCCTGACGGCCAAAGCTTGCGGGGAACTGACCGAAATGACAAGGGAAGCAGCCGTTATAATAGAGGCGCTCCATACAACGACTTTAATTCACGACGATGTAGTCGACGAAACCAAACAACGCCGCGGCATGCCTTCTCTCAATGCAATTTTCGATAACCGGATTGCCGTACTGACGGGAGATTACCTATTGGCAGGCACTATTTCCCGCGCCGCAGATACCGGAAATACAGCCATTATAAAGATCATAGCAAACGTTTGCCGCGAACTTTCGGAAGGCGAACTCATGCAACTCGATAATACGGAAAAACATTCCGTCAACGAAGCGGATTATTTTGAGATGATAAATAAAAAAACGGCCACTCTCATTTCCGCATGCGCTGAGATCGGAGCTATTTCTGCGAATACATCATCGGACACGAGAAAAAATTGCCGTTTATTCGGCAAATATTTAGGCTATTGCTTCCAGATAAAAGATGATATCTTCGATTATTATGAGGGTCTGAATATCGGAAAACCGACCGGAAACGATATACGTGAGGGCAAAATAACACTGCCGCTTCTTTATGCCTTAAAAAGAGCTTCGGAAAAAGAATCATCCGGTTACATGGAAATGATTGCCCGGCAGAACTTCACTCCCGAAAATGTATCCGAGCTAATCGCTTTCGCAAAATGTCATGGCGGCATCGAATATGCCGAAAAACAACTCAAAGAATACAAGCAGAAAGCGGTTGAAATAATCGGCAATTTCCCGGAATCGGAAGCTCGCGGCAGCCTGCTTCTACTGGCCGATTATTTCGCAGAAAGAACCAATTAGCCCCCCATCAACGGTTTCAACCCGAATACTCACAGGCAAAGCCTATTTGCCGATGCTTTGACATTACTTCTACCCAAACGCCTCTACGGACAAAGTCGCTTCATCGATAATATTTCTGTAAAGAACGATTCATTCGCCAAGTCTTTTTTCGATATCACGAACGAGGTTACTGGCGCCAATCCTGAATAAATCTTTGTTAAGCCATTCTTTACCTAAAACCTCTTTTACGATCGTATAATAGCGTACGGCATCTTCTGCGGTTTTCACGCCACCGGAGATTTTTATACCCACTTTTCTGCCGTTGATATTTGCATATTCCTTAACTACGCGGCACATGGAATAAACCGCTTCAGGGGTCGCCCCGGGATATCCTTTGCCGGTAGACGTTTTAACAAAATCAGCCCCGGAATAAAGGGAAAGAATGGTTGCTTTCCTTATATTTTCAGCAGTGGCAAGCGCTCCCGTTTCCAAGATAACTTTCAATTTTGCATCACGACAACTATCTTTTATTTCACTTAATTCATCCGTAAGTGTTTCATAATCTTCCTCCATAAAATATCCCAGATTCATTACGACATCTATTTCCTCGGCGCCGTTCATAACAGCCATCGCCGTTTCCGCAATTTTTATCTCGGCAAAAGTCTGCGACGACGGAAAACCTCCTGCAACCGATGCAATTTTTACATCCTGTGCGGTCAAAGCCTGTTTTACCGTTTCAACAAATAGAGGATATACACATACAGCGGCAATATTAGGTACATCGGGACGTTTCCCCTCATAACTATTTACCACTTTATCGACCATGTCCCAAACACTTTCTTTTGTATCAAGACTTGTCAGTGTTGTCAGATCAACACATCCATGGATCCGTTTCAGTACTTCAGCCGTAAAATTTTCCTTGAAATGCGCGTCTAAAATCGATCCGACGATTGATGAAATCTCCGTATCGGGCGGAAGTGAAGAAAATCGATTAAACGTTTCCCGATATTTGTTTATCTCCGAATGAGAATGTTCCTCTACATATTCATAATTTTCCATATCTATAATTTTTTATTTGTTTTATGCCGTTCACGATCACGTGTTGTTTTTTTCTTTATGTTTTTTTCAAAAGCATCCGTAAGGTCTACTCCTGTTTGATTAGCCAGACAAATCAATACCCACAGCACATCGGCCATTTCATCGCCGAGATCCCTGTTTTTATCGCTCTCTTTAAAAGATTGTTCACCATAAGTACGGGCAATAATACGCGCTAACTCCCCTACTTCTTCGGTAAGAATAGCCAGGTTCGTCAACTCATTAAAATAACGCACCCCATACGTCCCGATCCATTCATCGACGAGCGATTGCGCCTTTCGTATCGTTAAATCACACATATTATCCTTGTTTTACAAATTCACAAAATCATCTTCAAGACTACTTTTCAGAAACGAAATTACGATGGATTTATTTTCCGGGCAAAGCATATTTGCGAAACAGGTCGACTTCGGCGGGACGATAGGGAGTTCCATCCGGGCGTATCAGGTCGTGTTGCCAGACCGACGGCTCCGGCGATCCGCTATCGCTGCCCCAATGGAAATACGTCTGCGTGCGTCCCGCAACAAGTCCCCAATGAAAACCGCCGATCCCATTTGCCCTGAAAAGCGGCAAAATTACATGAAATTTCGCATATAACGGAGCGTAATGGCCGATTTATAACGAAACAACAATTATTTTTTATCAAAAAGGCAATATCTATCTAAAATACAGACGATTACAATCCATCAATGCGGATAAACCAGATACAATTCCTTATCCCAAACTCCGGTTACAAATCATTCTTTATTTTTCGTATCGATAAAAATCGTGACCGGGCCATCATTCAATAATTCAATCTTCATATCCGCACCAAATGAGCCGGTTTGTACTTCACGTCCCAACTGAAGATTCATTTCCGCACAAAAAGCGTCGTACAGAGGAATCGCGATGTCCGGTTTCGATGCACGTATATACGAAGGCCTGTTTCCTTTTTTCACCATCGCATGAAGGGTAAACTGGCTCACGACAAGAATTTCTCCCTTTATATCCGAAACGGAAAGATTCATAATCCCTCCTTCATCATCAAATATGCGCAGATTTACAATCTTCTTTACCATCCATTCAATATCGTCTTGATTATCGGAATCTTCTATTCCGACAAAAACCAAAAGACCTTGTCGAATCATCGATTTCACCTGCCCGTCAATACGAACCGACGCATATTTCACGCGTTGTATAACTGTTCTCATCTCTTACAATGTATATTTTAAATTTATTCCCCGATCACT
>JAIRSF010000118.1 GCA_031255595.1 Tannerella sp. | reverse complement strand
GCTTTCTGGTTTGACCCCGACGGAGGGTATCGTACGTGGCGCAAAAACGATTGGCCCGACGGCCCCGACCGTTGGATAAAAGCCTGTAAAGCCCATAACCTCGTACCCGGACTGTGGTTTTCGACGAACAGAATAATGAAGGGGCTTCTTCATTGCATACCGGAATGGGAAAACTCGCTGGCGGCAAATAATCATTTATGCCTGTTTGAAGGCGATTACCTCAATCATCTGATGGAAACATTTCAGATGTATGCCGACAAAGGCGTCAAACTGTTCAAGTTCGATTTTGCCCACTTCGATGCAGCGACCGAAGCTGCCAAAGATACTTATTCAACGGAAGAAATCATACAAATGAATCAACAGGCCTTTTTGAACGCGATCAAAACATTCAGACGTAAAAATCCCGATGTGATCATCATCGCGTACAACGGTTTCGGCGGAAGCATGAATGCTACGACGGCGCCGTTTTCACAGACGGTCGATTTGCGCTGGCGCTGGCTGGAGATCTTCGATGTGATGTATTGCGGCGATCCGCGTCTATCCGATGTGCCGATGATGAATTTCTGGCGTTCAAAAGACCTGTATTCCGACCACATGGTGTTTCAGTGGGTCTACAACGGCGTACCGCTGTCGCGGATCGACAATTTCGGCGCATTGCTGGGCACAACCGGCACGTGTTACAATCGCGGCAATACGGCATGGAAGGGTACGGTTCTCCTTTCGTTAGCCAGAAGCAGCTGGTTTACCATGTACAGCGGCAATCTTGAATTGCTGAACAACGCAGATGCTACCTGGCTGGCGCGTGTTCAGCAAACATACATGCAACTGCAGAAATACGGTTACAATACGCTCTGGGGCGAAACCCCCGGAACAGGAAAACCATACGGCTATCGTTCCGAAACAATCGACGGCAGTATCCTGCTAACGGCATGCAATCCCTCTCACTCATTTCAGGAGATTGATTTGGGTGAACAGTCCGCCGGACGTATCCTTTTTCATGACAAAGGTTTTACGCCGGTCATTAAAGGCGGCAAACTGATCCTCGGCCCGGAGCAACTGACCGTAGTCGGTTTCGGCGGATACAATTCCTCCAAATACGACTGGGGTGTGGAAGACGAAGTGATTATTCCGCAGAAATCCGTACTTCTGACGAAAGAATTTCAACCGGTCGATACCCATTCGGCAAAGTTACGGGTCACCCCTCCTGCAAAGCATCATATTCAGATATTTTTTCAGCAATGCCGGAAGGATGGTACGCCGTTTCGTTCCAGCGGCGGCCCACCGCCCAACGGATTGCCAATGGATCGGTTTCTCCAAATTTCGGCTAAGCAGGGCGGGAAAGAGATTCCCGTAAAAATTGAGTACGATAAGAAAATATGGAGCGGTCTATCATGGGCTGCCGGCGAGATCGAGGCCCGGAATATGGATTTTAAACAACCATTGGAAATTACCTGTACCTCAAAGAATGGAGAAGCGCAATATTTTAAAATAGAAGTATATAGTGTGTTTTATGAGTAAAAAAGACGATTCTTCTTTGGGCCTCCCGGCAGAAGCCGGGTGCGCCTTTTTATAATGGTCAAAAAAAAGCGTACCTTTGCGAAATGATTCGCAAAAAGACGCTTTTTTATTTTGCGGCGACAGGTGCGCTGTTTGTCCTGTTTGCCGCCAACCTGATCTTCGGGGCTGTATCCATCCCGTTCGGAGAAGTTCTCCGTATCCTGTCCGGCGGAGATACGGAGCACGTCGCGTGGCAGCATATTGTACTGCAATCGCGTTTTCCGCAGGCTATAACAGCTTTGCTGGCAGGATCTTCATTGGCCGTAAGCGGGTTATTGCTCCAGACGCTTTTCAAAAACCCGTTGGCCGGGCCTTCTATTCTGGGGATAAGCGACGGCGCTAACCTGGGCGTCGCGCTGGTTATGCTCTTTTTCGGAAATTCCTTTAACCTGTTTTCCGTCTATTCGTTCAGTGGTTCTCTTGCAATGATTATTGCCGCGTTCGTTGGAGCGTGTATCATTCTTGGCGTCATCATTTATTTTTCCGGCAAGGTGGCCCATGCTGTGATGCTCCTGATTATCGGTATTATGGTCGGGTATCTCGCTTCGTCGGTCATTTCTATCCTTAATTATTATTCATCGGCAGACCGGGTGCATGCTTATGTGATGTGGGGTATGGGCAATTTTTCCGGCGTTTCGAACGAACGGTTACCTTTTTTTATCGTCTGTTCGGCAGTCGGGTTATTTATCTCTATTCTGCTGGTCAAGCCGCTCAACGCCTTGCTTCTGGGTGAGATGTATGCTGCGAACCTTGGCGTGAAAGTGAAACGCACGCGTATCATCATCCTGTTATGTACGGGTTTGCTGACCGCAACGGCGACTGCTTTTTGCGGCCCGATCTCATTTATCGGGCTTGCCGTTCCGCATATTGCACGACTGTTATCCGGTTCTTCCAACCATACGATATTATTGCCGGTTACGCTTTTGTCGGGAGCATGCGTCGCTTTGCTTTGCAACCTGTTTACGGTGTTTCCCGGTACGGACAGCGTTTTGCCGCTCAACGCCGTCACTCCGATTGTGGGAGCGCCGATTATTATTTATGTGATCGTAAACCGGAAAAATATCCAATATTTCAATTAACTATGTCGCATACGCCCGTTATCGAAACCTCCGGCTTAACAATCGGATACGCGCAGAAAGGTAAAAAGCCCAAAGTGGTTCACGATTCGCTTCAATTGCAATTATATGCCGGAAGACTGACGGCTTTGTTGGGATTGAACGGCGCCGGTAAGTCAACACTTTTACGCACCATATGCGGCCTCCGATCGGCCCTTGGCGGAGAGATCCGGATAAAAGGCCGCCCGTTGCCGGACTATTCGCAGGATGAACTGTCGCGTATCATCGGTGTGGTACTGACGGAGAAGACCAATGCGGGAGGTATTACGGCGGAAGAACTTGTCGCACTTGGGCGTCACCCGTATACCGGTTTTTTCGGACGCCCGAAAGCTGCGGACAAACGTATTGTCGCCGAATCGCTGGAAGTAGTCGGCATGACGCACAAAGCGACCGGCTACGTGTCTGAGTTGTCCGACGGCGAACGGCAGAAAATAATGATAGCCAAAGTTCTGGCGCAACAGTGTCCGGTCATTATTCTGGACGAACCGACCGCTTTTCTGGATGTAACGAGCCGTATCGAAACGATGTCGTTGCTTCACCGCTTAGCGACGGAGCAGGGAAAAGCCGTACTTCTCTCCACGCACGACCTGGATCTCGCCATACAAATGAGTGATTGCCTGTGGTTGCAGGAAAAAGGGCGTGACATGATGTGCGGCGTCCCCGAAGACCTGATTCTTAGTGGAGCGTTTGAAACGTTTTTTAATAAGAAAGGGATCATGTTCGATTCGTTCACCGGAAAGCTGGCTGCCGGCAAACCGTCCCGCCCTATTGCCGTAGAAGGTGATTACAAGACGGCTTATTGGGTCGGAAACGCACTGATACGAAACGGTTTCAGACCCTCCTCAACGGAAGAATCCGAAGTGATCGTTTCCTGTCCCGCTCCCGGCAAAATATCATTGTACATACCCGGTATGCAAGTATTTAACCTACATTCCATAGCCGAGCTTATTTCTATCATTATGACACATAAAAATGAAATTTTACGATTTAATGCAATCCAATAACCTCATTTATGCATCTTTATGAAGAACAAACAAGATGACGGTGATAAAAACCGGCAGGCTTATTTTGTAATACCCTTAACTTACCTTATCTTTGTGCGATTTTAACATACTCACAGTTTATTATGCAATTATCCATTGACAATAAGGAGCTCGATAAGTTCTTGATGATCGGGGACAAAGTACTTCTGAAACCAACGAATCCGCAGGGTAAGACCAAGTCGGGCCTGCTCCTTCCGCCATCGGTACAGGAAGGCGAAAAACTCCAGACCGGTTATATCATAAAGACCGGGCCGGGCATCCCGCTTCCCTCGCCGGCGGACGATGATGAGATCTGGAAAAAAAAAGAAGAGAATGTAACCTACCTGCCCCTGCAGGCTAAGGAAGGAGATCTGGCCGTTTATCTCCAGAGCGCCGGATTTGAAGTATATATCAATGAAGAAAAATACCTGATATTACCTCATTCATCTATACTGATGCTCATCCGCGACAAAGATTTATTCGAATAACAATATAAAACAACGGGAATGAACAAAATAGTAGGAAAAGAACACTTTTCGGAAAATGTAGTCAAACTTGTCGTAGAGGCGCCTCTGATAGCCCGCTCGCGAAAGGCCGGACATTTCGTCATTGTCCGAACGGGCGAAAAAGGAGAGCGTATTCCGCTTACAATCGCCGGTGCGGACATTGAAAAAGGTACGATCGATCTTGTTATACAGGCTGTAGGCAAATCATCCGGGAAGATCTGCGGGCTGAACGTCGGCGATCATCTGACCGACGTCGTCGGGCCGTTGGGACAGGCCACACATATAACAAAAGTAGGCACAGTGGTCTGTGCGGGAGGCGGCGTGGGAGTCGCTCCGCTCTATCCGATTGTGGAAGCTTTTCATAAAGCCGGCAACCGGGTGATCGTTGTCCTTGCCGCCAGAACGAAAGACCTGATCATTATGGAAGAACAGATGAAAGCAGCTTCCGACGAAGTACTGATTATGACGGACGACGGCTCGTATGGTACCAAAGGGTTGGTGACTCATGGCGTCGAATCCGTCATCAACAGGGAAAAAGTAGATTTGTGCGTGACGATCGGCCCCGCCATCATGATGAAGTTCGTGACGGAGTTGACCGGGAAATATACGATACCGACGGTTGCCTCGTTGAATACGATTATGGTTGACGGTACGGGTATGTGCGGCGCTTGTCGCGTTACGGTCGGCGGCAAAACAAAATTTGTTTGCGTGGATGGCCCTGAATTTGACGCCCACCAGGTAGATTTCGATGAGATGATGATGCGCCAGCGTTCCTATAAATCAATGGAGTAAAAACAACCGGATATATGGATTTAAAAGAAATTATCACATTACAGAGAGCCGAAGCGTGGCGTGAAGAACTGCGCCGGAAGATCAAAAATAAAGAGCGCGCCCTGATGACGCGCGTCAAAATGAATGAACTGGATCCCGGATACCGCAGTCGTAACAATGAGGAAGTGAACCTCGGACTAACGGAAGAACAGGCCGTAGCGGAAGCGCAGCGTTGTCTTGATTGTCCGGATCCGTCATGTATAGAAGGATGTCCTGTTGGGATACACATCCCCACGTTTATAAAAAATATCGAACGGAGAGCCTTTCTCGAAGCGGCCAAAGCGTTGAAAGAAACAAGCGCCTTACCGGCCGTTTG
>JAIRSF010000104.1 GCA_031255595.1 Tannerella sp. | reverse complement strand
AATGTTGAATACTGAAGATTGAATGTTGAAAAGTTAACTTCTACCAAAAACCATGTACCGATTATTCACTATTAACTATTAATTATTCACTAACAACGTTCACTATTAACTATTCACTAAAATTGACGGCTCACCGCACGAGGCCGATCCTAAATCGGCGGGACTTTTTTGCTTTTATTGAAGATTGAATGTTGAATGCTGAAAACTGAAACAGGACGACACACGATTTTACAGGTGATCCCATAAAATCCCTGTAAGTTTTTCGGATATATGAGCTTACCCCGGTCTTTTAAAGAAATTTCAGGTAACAACAAATAAAAAATATTTCCCCTCTGATGTAGCAAATCCGTATTTGTTGCGTTATAAGGATAGAATGAGCAATTACGGCAACATAGTAAGAGGAGTGCGTGAGCGCGATATGCAGTCGCAAATGATGTTTTATGATTTTTTTATCCGTTCGGTTTACCGGAGTGCTTATTCTATTGTAGAGAACGAACATGAGGCGGAAGAAATTGCCCAGGATACGATGTTGAAAGTGTTGGATCGAACGGATCTGCTTCATGATGATGCAGGGGCAATGGAACGGATTATGAAACGTATGGCGGCAAATGCGGCAATTGATGTGACGCGCCGGCGAAAGAATCTCATTCTTTCAAGTGATGAGATTCCCGATGCGGAAGAAGCGGAAGGTTCGGAAGATGATGACGGATATGATTTCAGTATCGAAGAAATAAAAGAAGGAATCGCCCTGTTGCCGGATATTTACCGGAGTATACTTCATCTTCGTTTGTTTGAAGATGTGAGTTTTGCCGAAGTAGCGGATCTGCTGAATATCAATTGTTCTACCGTACGGGTGCAGTATACGAGGGGGATCGCTAAATTGAGAAGTGTTTTACTAAAAAAAAAGAATTATGCCTGACAACAAGTTGGAAAATAAAATAAGGAAACATGCCGGAGAGATTTTCGGTAAAGATGTAGAGCTGCCTTTCGGACACCGCGACCGGTTTGAACAACGGTTGAAGGAATTTAACCATACGGCGCAACCGAAAATACCGGAAGATACGGCGTTTGCAGAAAACGCCGTATCGGTAAGCCGGCCTGAGATGGCGCAAAAGCCGGGTAAGGCCGTTTCACTGAAAAGACGGCTGATAGCATCCGTTGCCGTAGCGGCGGTTATCGCAGGCTTTGTTTTCCTGTTGACCCCGTCTGCCGGAAATAACCCACCGGAGGATCGGGAGCTTGCGGATATACGCGGTTATTATAATATACGGTTGGAAGAGCAGGCTGATGCGACCAGGCAGTTGATTCAACAGGTCGACGAGGCGCACCGGGAAGTATTGCTTGCCGATATTGAGCAGATTGAAAATGTGCCGATTCCGGATGTGCAGATAACGGATGATGAATACATTGTATTGATAGCAGAGGTTTATACCCGTAAAATTGAGGCCTTGCAAAGTTTACAGAATGTAATAAGAGAAAACATATAAAAGAATTATTATGAAACGATTATTGACTATTTTAAGTATGACGATTATTGCGGGATTTTTCATTTCATCCGTAGTTTCGTCCGAAGTGTGTGTGTCCGTAGAGGCATCCGAAGAAGGCTTCAATGATAAAAAAACTCATTTGCCGGCCGAAAAGATGCGGAAAGAGAATGCCCGGATCAGGGAGGAGCTTGGAAAGATTCGTGAGGAGAATGCTCAAACCATAGAAAAATTTCGGGCATCGGCCGAAAAAATTGCAAATAAGTTCATGAAAATAGGAAAAGAAAAGATAACGGCAATGAATGATGTGCTGGCTATGTCGGAATATAAACGGGAAATAAAGGAAGAATTTTCGGTGGGCGCATCGGCGTCGCTTTCGATAAGCAATATGTTCGGCAATGTTCAGGTATTGGAAGGAACGGATGACAAAATTACTTTCAAGGTAACGATCACCGGGAAAGGAGCAAACCGCGACGAGGCAAAGAAATATGCGGAATCCGTAACTGTGGGTTTTACCCATAAAAAAGACGCTGTATCGGCGAAAACCGTTTTTGAAAAAATCAACTGTAATAATTGCGGACGGAATGTGGATTATGAAGTATATGCACCGAAAGGTGTGCAGTTGACGTTCGATAACCAATTCGGCGATATTAAAATTAATAATACGGCTAAACCTTTTAAAGTAAAATTGCAGTTCGGAAAGCTTTATGCGAATATAGTGACCGATACGGAACTTGATATTCAACACGGAGGGGCGACAATAAACAAGTGTAAAAATATGAATATGAAGAGCAGTTTTTCAAAATATAAATTCGGCGAGATAGAAACTTTATCCGGGAGTGTATCGTATGATGGCATTGATATAGAAGAACTTGTGCAGGGTGAGGTGAAGTCGGATTTTTCAAGTATAGATATTGAAAAACTCAAAAAATCGTTTTATGCGAAAAAATTTTCATACGGTTCGTTAAAGATCGCCGGTGTGGATAAAAATTTCTCAAATATTAAAGTAGATGCCAGCTTTTCCAAGGTGCGGTTGATGTTAACGGAAAGCCATAATTTTAAGACGACACTTTACAGCAGTTTCGGCCATATTAAAACCGGCAATGTTGTTTTTCAGGAAAAGACGCTGGATAAAAAAGATGTAGTCGTTGGAATCGTAGGCTCGGTAAAAGAACCTGCCGCTATCGTGGATATCTCAAATCCATACGGCAGCATTGTCTTGCAATAGCCGCTTATTGACAGGATAGTTGTTTCCAATTTATAAAAAAAGAGAATTTTGTTTGTTCATTTTGATTTGTGTTGTATCTTTGTGGTGTTGTTAAATAGTAAGTTTATGGGTATTTTTAGTGCACATCACCATCTTCACCATAGCGAACGGTAATGTTCGGTAGGCTGTCCGGTGCAACTGTGTATACATGATAAAAAAAGCTTGCCGTGATGATTGCGGTAAGTTTTTTTTATATGCCGGATAATGCGTCCGGCTTTTAAGCTAAAAAGTATGGAGGCATATGGCGTCCGGCTCATGAAATGAAAATAACGAATAAGGAATCATACAAACCTAAAAATAGATGAAAATGTTACGAATTGCAATACAATCGAAAGGACGTCTTTATGAAGAAACAATGACGTTGCTCAATGAAGCGGGAATCAAATTAAGTAAGGCGAAACGCACATTACTTTTATCGGCTGTGGATTTTCCGGTGGAAGTGTTATTCCTGCGCGATGATGATATTCCGCAATCTGTGGCAAATGGTGTGGCGGATGTCGGAATTGTAGGCGAGAATGAGTATGTGGAAAAAGGGGACGAAGCTGTTTTAATTAAACGTCTTGGTTTCAGTAAATGCCGTTTATCCCTGGCGATTCCGAAAGATGAAGATTATAACGGACTGAAGTGGTTTCATGGAAAGACGATTGCCACATCTTATCCGAATATATTAACGGAATATCTGCGAAAAAGCGGTGTGAAGTCTTCATTGCATGAGATCTCCGGCTCGGTAGAAATTGCGCCGGGCATTGGACTTGCCGATGCTATTTTTGATATAGTCAGCTCGGGAAGCACGTTGATAAGCAACCAACTAAAAGAGGTCGAGGTGGTAATGAAAAGCGAAGCCTTGTTGATTGCGAATAAAGAGTTGTCGAAAGACAAACATAAGATATTGGATGAATTGATCTTCCGCTTCGACGCCATACAGGAAGCATCCGGGAAGAAGTATGTATTACTCAACGCCCCCAAAGATAAAGTGGCGGAGATAACGAAATTGCTGCCGGGCATGAAAAGCCCGACGGTGACGCACCTTGCCGACGAAGGCTGGGTATCTGTGCAATCCGTAATCACAGAAAAACATTTCTGGGAAATTATCGGTAAGTTGAAAGCGATCGGCGCGGAAGGTATTATTGTGATGCCGATAGAAAAAATGATAGTTTGACAATTCGATATGAACATGAAAACTTATAAATATCCGGACAGGACGGAATGGGAAAGCCTGCAACAGCGACCGGAATTGGACGTGACGTCGCTTTTCGATACGGTACGGGAAGTGTTGGAAGATGTGCGGACGAATGGAGATGAAGCGGTTTACCGGTATGGCGAACGCTTTGACGGAGTCCGGGTGACGAATTTGCAGGTTTCTGCGGAAGAAATGAACGAGGCGGAATCGGCGCTCGACGAGAAGCTGAAAGAAGCGATTGTTACGGCGCACCGGAATATTGAGATATTTCATGCCTCACAATGTTTTGAGGGCAAAAAGATTGAAACAATGCCGGGCGTTACGTGCTGGCAGAAATCCGTAGCCATAGAAAAAGTCGGTTTATACATTCCGGGGGGTACGGCTCCCTTGTTTTCTACCGTTCTGATGCTGGCTGTTCCCGCCCGTATTGCGGGATGCGGTGAAATTGTGCTTTGTACGCCTCCCGACCGGGAAGGGAACATTCATCCGGCTATTTTGTTTGCCGCTAAAGTTGCGGGTGTAAATAAAATATTCAAGGCGGGAGGGATTCAGGCTATCGCTGCTATGACGTATGGTACGGAGTGTGTACCCGGGGTCTATAAAATATTTGGCCCCGGAAACCAGTATGTTGTTGCGGCAAAACAACTTGTCGGTATGAAAGATGTTGCGATAGATATGCCGGCAGGCCCTTCGGAAGTGGAGATTATAGCCGACGAGGCGGCTAATCCCGCATATATAGCTGCGGATTTTCTTTCACAGGCGGAACATGGCCCGGATAGTCAGTCCTTATTGGTAACAACGTCGGAAGCGTTGGCGGAAGCCGTTGAGCGGGAAATAGAAAGCCGGTTGCCGGACTTGCCGCGCCGCGAACTTACGGAACAATCGTTGTCGCACAGCCGCATTGTTATCCTTAAAAACGATGACGAGATGATTGATTTTACGAATCAATACGCGCCGGAACACCTGATAATCCAGACCGCAAATTATGCGGAACTGAGCGAGAGGGTACGAAATGCCGGCAGCGTCTTCCTGGGGCCGTACACACCGGAGAGTGCCGGCGACTATGCCTCCGGCACGAACCACACCCTTCCAACCAAAGGTTATGCCAAAATGTATAGCGGCGTAAACTTAGACAGTTTTATTCGAAAGATCACATTCCAGGAGATTACCGAAGACGGTTTGAAATTATTGGGGCCTGCGATAGAAATTATGGCGGCGAATGAACAGTTGGACGCACACAGGAACGCCGTTTCGGTAAGATTGAAATAAATACCCCCCCCCATTTTTAAAGTAATTTGTCGATAATAGCCTGTTTCAATTCGTTTTCCCTGAAATCGGTATTATCTTTTCTTGTACTCCAATTACAATCTATCGTTTCCTGCATATAAAATTGCCTCGCCTGTTCGTTTTCAACCCTTAAAAGTGGGCTTAAGAATACGAATTTTTATTTCACCCATACGGATATTTTCGACCGATATCACTCGTTTTGCTAATCATCGGTTGTTTTACGAAGCAAAGCAAAACTTGTTTTTGCATTACGCTTAATTGTTATTATATTTGTACGGTTCAAATGGTGATTAAAGTTCGGTGAAATGAGATATTTATATTATTATTTTTGCATATTATGGAAAACTTAGGCAACGCCGGCACCGGCCCCCGCCGCTATCCTATCGGCATACAGAGTTTTGAAAAACTCCGTAGCGAAGGGTATGTATATGTAGACAAGACCCGTCAGATGTACAAACTCATCCAGATGGGCAATCCCTATTTCCTGAGCCGTCCGCGGCGATTCGGCAAAAGCCTGATGCTTTCTACCCTCAAAGCCTATTTCCAGGGGAAAAAAGAACTCTTTAAGGGACTTTTTATCGAAACCGTAGAAAAAGACTGGAAAACATATCCGGTACTGCATCTCGACCTGAATGCGGAAAAATACGAAAACCGGTCGGATCTGGAAATATTTTTGGAACATCAGCTTTGCACATGGGAAAGGCTGTACGAAACAGATGGAGCCGATATTTCTCATTCCGGACGGTTTATGGAAGTGATCCGGAAGGCTTATGAGAAGACCGGACTTCGCGTAGTGGTACTTATTGACGAATACGATAAGCCTCTTTTACGCAGCTTCCATGACGAATCTTTGCAAAATGAATTTCGGGAACTCCTTACGGCTTTTTACTCTGTATTGGAAAGTGCGGATCAATGGTTGCAATTCGTTTTCATCACCGGTGTAACCAAATTTGCACAGGTGGGAATATTCAGTAACTTAAATCAATTGAGGGACATTAGTTTCAATAGTCAGTTTTACGACCTTTGCGGGTTGACCAAACGGGAAATCGAAGACAACTCCGGTTCGGATCTGGATGCGCTTGCCGAAAATAATGATGTGACGCGTGATGAAGCGGTGGCAGAATTAGCGCGTATGTACGACGGCTATTACTTCAGCGGAGATCAGCAGGAAGGCATTTACAATCCATTTAGTGTCCTTCAGGCGCTTGCCGACAGTAAATTCAATGATTATTGGTTTGCCAGCGGCACCCCGACCTTTCTGGTAGAGATGTTACAAAGAACCGATTTTGATTTACGCAAAATGGAAGGTGTCATTGCTTCCGCCGCTTCCTTAAGCGACGATCGGGCAAATATCCGAAACCCCATACCCATGATTTATCAGAGCGGTTATCTGACGATCAAGTCGTATGACAAGGAGTTTCGCTCGTATACGTTAGGATTTCCCAACGAAGAGGTAAAGTATGGTTTTCTGAACTTTGTCATGCCGTTCTATACCGGCATATCGGCCGAGGACACACCGTTCTATATCGAACATTTCGTAAAAGAACTGCGTAATGGCGATGTAAATTCTTTTCTTACCCGCCTGCGCGCTTTCTTTGCCGATTTCCCCTACGAACTGAACGACCGCTCCGAACGCCATTACCAGGTTGTTTTTTATTTGGTATTCAGATTGATGGGGCAGTTTGCCGAAACGGAAGTCCATAGCGCTCGAGGACGTGCCGACGCTGTTGTGAAGACGAAAGGTTACATCTTCGTTTTCGAATTTAAGTTAAACGGATCCGCCGGAGAAGCCCTGGCACAGATTGATGAAAAAGGTTACCTGATACCTTACACTGCTGATGAGCGCAAGCTCATCAAGATAGGTGTCAATTTCGATGCCGCAGAACGTAATATCGGCGAATGGATAATCGATGAGGATACATCACGAATATAATCGCTTACTATTTCTTACATTGCAAGAAATTTATTTGACCGAATATCGTTAAATTATGTGTGATCCGGGGATTTCTGATTTAGGGTGTTTCGTTTACATGAAAAATCTGTGGTAAGTTTAAAATTTTGCATTTGTGAAAAGAACCGGATTGTTCGGTTAAATTATGATCCTGTAAGTTTCGCTGTAGGATTTTTACAGGTTTCCGCCTACAAATAAATACATTTTTATTAGAACGGAAAGGTTTTTTTATTATATTTGTGCCTTTGAAGTTAACTTAAAACTTAATGAATAATTTATGGAAAATGTGATTTATATGGTATTAGGAGCGTCATTGATCGCTCTGGGTTTTGCTTTTTTCTTTTTCAAACAGATGATGCGGAAAGATGAAGGTACGGAAGAAATGAAAAGAATTGCGCTTCATGTGCGTAAGGGGTCAATGGCTTATCTTAAGCAACAATATCGTGTTGTGGGGATTGTTTTTCTTATATTGGTTGCCGTCTTTTCCGTCATGGCCTACTTTAACCTTCAAAACTCGTGGGTGCCGGGCGCTTTTTTAACGGGAGGTTTTTTCTCCGGCCTGGCAGGTTTCTTCGGTATGAAAACAGCGACTTATGCTTCGGCCCGGACGGCCCATGCAGCGCGTAATTCTTTAAATGACGGTCTTCGTGTAGCTTTCCGCTCGGGAGCAGTGATGGGATTAACGGTTGTTGGCCTTGGGTTGTTGGATATATCAATATGGTATATCATTCTGGATCATTTTATTACTGATGACGGAGGGCATAAGATGATGATTATAACGACTACCATGCTTACATTCGGAATGGGAGCTTCTACACAAGCTTTGTTTGCGCGTGTGGGGGGAGGTATTTATACAAAAGCTGCCGATGTGGGCGCTGACCTTGTTGGAAAAGTCGAAGCCGGTATTCCGGAAGATGACCCGCGTAATCCGGCTACCATCGCGGATAATGTGGGCGATAATGTGGGCGATGTGGCCGGAATGGGCGCCGATTTATATGAATCATATTGTGGAGCCATCCTTGCTACGGCAGCTTTGGGCGCCGCCGCTTTTGCCTCCAGACCCGAATTGCAGTTGAAGGCAGTGTTTGCACCGATGCTTATCGCAGCAGTCGGAATATTACTTTCCATCATAGGTATATTCATGGTTCGTACGAAAGAAGGCGCAACCATGAAACAGCTTCTTTCGGCTTTGGGCAAAGGGATCAATATCAGTTCGATACTGATCGTTGTGGCAACATTCATTATTCTTTTTTCTCTGGGTTTATATAATTGGATGGGTATTTCTTTTTCCGTAGTTGTGGGCTTGGTAGCCGGTATTATTATTGGCAGGGCAACGGAATATTATACTTCGCACAGTTATAAACCGACACGTAAAATTGCGGAAAGCTCGCAGACCGGCCCGGCCACCGTTATAATTTCCGGCATCGGCCTTGGGTTTATATCGACTGCCATACCGGTTATTACCATTTGTGCGGCTATTATCCTGTCATTCCTTTTTGCCATTCATTTTGATGTAGCTCATATGCTTGAGCATCAGAATCTGTGCCTCGGATTGTATGGCATCGCCATAGCTGCCGTCGGTATGCTTTCTACCTTGGGTATAACGTTGGCAACCGATGCTTACGGGCCGATAGCCGATAATGCGGGAGGAAATGCCCAGATGAGCAATCTGCCGCCGGAAGTGCGCCAGCGTACGGATGCCCTCGACGCATTGGGAAATACGACGGCGGCAACCGGAAAAGGCTTTGCCATAGGATCGGCCGCATTGACGGCACTGGCATTGCTTGCTTCATACATCGAAGAAATAAAAATCGCCTTGATAAGGGTAGGGGATACAGTGCTTGAAATGGCTAATGGAGAAAAGATCCCGATAGTAGAGGCTTCATTCCGGGATTTTATGAACTATTATGATATAACATTGATAAACCCAATTGTTTTGGCAGGTATATTTCTGGGGTCGATGATGGCCTTTTTATTCTGCGGTTTGACGATGAATGCCGTAGGTCGCGCCGCACAACATATGGTTGAAGAAGTGCGCCGTCAGTTTCGTTCCATAGCCGGAATTATGGAAGGGACGGCTGAACCGGATTATGCACGATGTGTGGAAATATCAACAAAAGGGGCGCAACGTGAAATGTTATTACCCTCGTTACTGGCTATTATTGTTCCTGTATTTGTAGGACTTCTTTTTGGCGTTGCAGGCGTTGTGGGATTACTTGTCGGCGGACTGGGCGCGGGATTTGTTCTTGCTGTCTTTATGGCCAATGCCGGCGGCGCATGGGATAATGCGAAGAAGCATATTGAAGAAGGTAATTTCGGCGGAAAAGGTTCCGATAATCATAAAGCGACAGTTGTCGGTGATACGGTCGGCGACCCGTTTAAAGATACTTCCGGCCCTTCCCTGAATATCCTGATCAAACTGATGAGCATGGTATCCATCGTAATGGCCGGATTGACGGCGGTTTATAGCCTGTTGGGTTGATGTTTAACAAAGATTAGTTGATGTTATCTTTGTTCGACTAATCATAGAAATAGAATATGATACAAAGGAAAGTGAGGATAACACGTATAATCATATGGTTCATTGTATTTTCAGCTTGTATTTGGGAAACGAATGCCCGGAGGCGTCCCGTTATTGGTGTTGCCGATGCGTCTAAAGATGGAAAAAATGCGGCTGTTCCGCGTTCGTATATAGATGCGGTTTTGCAGTCCGGTGGTATCCCTGTGGTCATTCCTACCCTGTATGATGAAAAAGAAATGATAGAGCTGTTGAACACGATGGACGGAATTGTATTTGCAGGAGGAGGAGATTTTGCCCCTGCTTATTATAATGAACGTCCGATTCCGCAAATGGGTAAAGTAAACGTTTCCCGCGATGAGTTTGAAATGAAACTTGTTCGTCTGGCGGCAGAGCGCAGTATTCCGATTTTAGGCATATGTCGTGGTCTTCAGCTTATCAATATCGCATTCGGAGGGTCGCTTTATCAGGATCTGGCCGCACAATATTATGATAACAGTATCGGGCACCGGCAGAAGCTGCCTAATGAAGAGGCTTCACACGCCGTATATGTGGAGGATCATACGGTATTTGCCGACATTGTAAAAGAGCGGATGTTGATGGTGAACAGTTCGCACCACCAGGCGATAAAAAAGGTTGCCCGGGGATTTCGTGTAGCCGGAAAATCGCCCGATAAAATTGTTGAAGTAATCGAGAAAATGGATGATGAAAACTGGATTTTAGGCGTGCAATTTCATCCGGAAGCTCGTGTTACGAAAGATCATGCAATGCACAGTATTTTCCGGCGCTTTGTTGATGAAGCGGGCGGTTCGGAAAAACCGGACAGGACGGTTAAAACCGTTTCCGCCGCCTCGAGGTCGCAAGCCCGGCGCGAGTCCGGTGCGGAACCGCAGATTATGCATGAGCAGGTTTCGTCGCCGGCGTCACCTCCGCAGGTTATTTACAAATCTGTGACCGATACGCAGTTTATCTATAAGTTTGTCAGGGATACCCAATATGTCTATGCACCCGTTGATACGGTATATGTATCCGTTTCCGACACGAAGTATGTATTGATGCCTGTGGATACCGTCTATGTTTCGGATACGGTATACATTTCTGTTTCGGATGGAACGGTTCCGGCTTCGGATACTCCTCAATCATTGCCGGTTACGAAAAGATCAGAGCCTGAGGTTGTAAAATCCGTATCGGCTTCAGTTCACCGGCCGGGAACAGATGCGATAAAATCCGTATCCAATGTAACGCCGGAGGTAGCGAATGTTACATCCGATGCAGCGAATGTTACACCTCATGTTGCGAAAACCGCCCCCGATACCGCTAAAATTGCATCCGGTCTTATCTTTGTTCCCGGAACCCCCGATACATTGAAAACCCAAACGAAAGCGGATGTTTCAGGATCAAAGAAAAAAGAAGAAAAGGAGAGAGCGAAAAAAGAAAGAAAAGAAGCGGAAGAAAAACAGAAACAGTATCGAAAAGAACAAATAGAAAAGACAAAGCAGCATAAAAAGGCACAGAAAGAGAAAGAACAACAAGCGGAGAAAGCCAAAAAAGAACAAATAGAAAAAGAAAAACAATTCAAACAGCAGCAGAAAGAAAGCGAAAAACAGGATAAACGGGAATTGAAAAAGATGAAAAAACAGAAAAAAACCGAATAACTCTGCCGGATGATAGGGGCGTATCCTCGGATAAATTTATGAGAAAAGGAAGGCGCAAACAGAATCGGGACATAAGAGGCGTGTCGTCAGCGGTTGAATAATGCGATCATCAATTTGACGCCTGCATTGTGGAATTTGCCGTTTTTGTTACCGATAAATACACCGAAATCAAAGATATGAGTGCCGACTCCATATCCTAATTCTATATAGGGATTAAGATGCGACATGGTCAGGATACCGAAATATAACCGTTCATTCAAGACATTCGGTACACGCTTGAAAACATGCGGTATGATGATAAAAGGCGCTTCGTATGTAAGGTTTGCACGCATGTATTCTCTTGATGCGTTATACCAACGTCTGTCCAAACTTTGAAAAGTGCCGCCGATATCATCGTTCCATCCCGACGGGAGATTCTTTTTGGCAAAGTTCCTGAAATCAACAAAATACATTTGTTTCTGTTCCGTAAACGTGCCTGCACCGGCCCGATAATATATATTGTGCAGAAGTCCGAGCGATATCGTTTGCTGCATATCAAATTCCAGCCTTTCATAATTACCGGAACTGCCGAATATCCCTTTTATACCGCGTTCGTAGTCAAAGGAAAAAGTAGGCCACTTGGATGACAAATTGATCTTTTTGTTTTCCACCTTATAATAATATAGCCTGGGCGTCCATGTTATTTTCAGACGTGGCGCGAAGCTGATATATGTATTTTTGATAATGTCTTCATAATCAATGTTATCTCCGCCTGCCGGATCTTCCATCTTTTTTATATCAGGCTTATCTATTGCCGAACGGCGATGTACGGAAATACCCGCATCAACCGTAAAACCGTTGAAAAATTCCATACTATGGGTCAGTTCGACATGGAAATTTCGAAAATATTCAATACTGATCGAATCAAAATTAATGATATTGTCGGGTATTTGTTTTAACTTATTCATAATATCGCTGCTGTAAATACGGTTTCCGTTTCCGATATCAAGCCTGAAACTGCCTCTTTTAGCCGGTACATATTCAATTTCAACAGGGATACGCCAATAAAGCTCCCGATAGTTAAAATTATATCCTATCATGGGCGACAGGTTGAAATATTTGTTTCTACCGAATATCCATTGATACCGGATATTCTGCTTGTACGAGAAACCATCGGAACCGCTGTAACTTATCAGAAAAGGACTTATCAGAGGGGAAAAACGAACTTTCTGTTGAGGCGAATTGATAGAATGGCTGCTGATAAAGATATCTCCTACATTCCACCAGAATACACTCTTTTTATTCTTGTATTCGTTTGTGTCGAAGCCTTCTTTTGCGTTATAATATTTTTCATAGATACGCTTTTCGTCTTTGCTTAACGGGACCGGACGCAGCGTTGCAAAATAATCACTGTCTGTCCGCAAGTTTGCCGATGCATCGTTTTTCAGGGTAAAGGATTGGGTTAAATCGTATTTACTCTTTCGGTTTTTAACCGTATCTTTTTTCGACGGTTTTATGGATTTATAATCCATGTCTATGGTGAAATATTCGTCGATTACATTGCCGAGCAAGTGAAATGATATTTTTGAATCAAACCGTACGGGTAATAAGTTTGCATATTCATGATGGTCATCTCCCATTTGTACGATATTGGTAAAATTCAGGTACTCCGATCTTCCGCTGAATTTTAGTTCCCGGATGATCCAAGTGTCGTCGCATATGACCATGTGGCCTTCGATTAGCTGAAAACTGTTCAGTTTGGGCATAAAAGATACATAATATAAAAACCGTTCGTTTTCATCCTGCCGTATGGAGTCTAACCGGTACTTATAATATTGGGTCGCATTGGAGGATATGGGAGAAATTAATTTTGTATTCAGGACGGAACAGGAATAAATATCCATATTAAAATAATCCAGCATGCTCTCATTGAAATTTTTTATTTTATCGATAGTACCATGATATGCCTTTATTTTTCTGTCGAATATACCCGGAGAGGTATAGTGCAGTTCGCTGTACGATTCCGTTAGATACTCCCGTACACCCTTTTTCAATTTGAACATGAAAGGTATATAATTTATAAGCACATTACTTTTTCTTATGTTTATCCGTCCCTTGGCGTAGATATCTGCCGCATACTCATCTATTTTGTTTTTGTGTACGGGCGCTGTCCGTATGGCTTTGTTTATAATTTCCTCTACAGGAATATGAGAATGAAAATTTCCGGTAGCCAATGAGTCTTTCTCATTGCCTTTAAGCCGGCCGTTAATGAGAAACGTACTGATTATGAATATAAATAAAAGCCTCAATTCTTATAATATATGAGTGATTGCGGCTGCTAAATAAATAAATAATTGTGTTAAACCAAGCATGTTCACCCTGTTTTTTTGTCGGATGGGAAAATATGAAACCGCGAAATAATAGAATTTATAAGGTTTTATGTTTGTTGAAAATGAAAAAATGTTTAACTTTGCACGCCGAAAACAGAATGGTTCCGTAGCTCAGCTGGATAGAGCAACAGCCTTCTAAGCTGTGGGTCGAGCGTTCGAATCGCTCCGGAATCAC
>JAIRSF010000081.1 GCA_031255595.1 Tannerella sp. | reverse complement strand
CAGGATATGGTTCATAAAAAACCCCTTTCATTAGAGGCTTTTGCCGACATTAAAGGAGTGGGCGAAACGAAATTGAAAAAATACGGAGTAACATTTATCTCACTCATCCGTTCGATCCTCACAAATAGTTGACGCCCGGTTATTTACATCCAAACGTTGCGGCTATTCGCCTAAATATTTCCGCCAATAGTCCAGTTCGGGAACCGGCGCATCAAACCCCATACTTTGATACAGGTGCCGGGCAACCGGATTGTCTTTCCTTACTTCGAGTGTGATGCGGCTGCATCCGCGTTTTTTTGCGATGCCTGAAACGGCTTCCAGCAGACGTTTCCCGACATGTTTCCCCCTGTACTCTTTCAAGACGATGACGTCGTGAATGTTTATCATAGGGCTGACGGTGAATGTTGAGAAGTTTTCAAACGCAACCAACATACCACACCGGATTTCCCCGATACGGGCCAGCAGGACGATTGATTTCGGATGCCGGCGAAGCGCTTCCGCCAGGCGCGACTGTTGAGGCGGCGTAAGCGGTTCGCCGCCGCCCATTTCGTCGGCAATATAGGCATTTATCAGTATGCCTGTGGCATTCCGGTCTTCAGGATTCGCATAATCACATTCGCGAACGATCACTTCCGTATTTTTTACATTTACTTTTGTCATATCCGTTTTTTATGTCTTTTTGCAGGCACAAATATACATAAACACATTCATTTACGTACAAACTTACAAAATCCTGTGACGGAATTTATACATTTTCATCAATTGCCGTATCAGAAATTCACACAGCACTGTTCTGTGTGTACCAGTTTTTAAAATTCGCCGCACGCGCCCTGCTCACAATGATCTTTTCGTGGGCAGGTACGGTTAAATTCACAGAAAGCTTGCTCCCGAACCAAAGGGATATATAATCGATCGCCTTATGAGAGAGGAGAAACTGCCTGTTCGCACGAAAAAAAAACCGGGGATCGAGCTGTTTGGATAATTCATCCAACGACATATCCAACACATAACTTTGCTGATCAAACGTTACGATCTTCGCCATCTTATATTCCGAACAGACATAGGCAATCCGGTCCGTCGCCAAAGGTAACAGTTTGTCCTTACAGGGAATCAGAAAATGCGATTTATAGGCGTTTTTCAATTGTTTCAGCGATTCCGCAACACGTATGATCCGGTCGGAATCGTCCGGCCGGAACGAAAAATTCCGATACTTCGAAAGCGCCCTCTCCAGATTTTTCCGGTTAATAGGCTTCAGGAGATAATCGATACTGTTAAATTCAAATGCTTTCAGGGCATATTCATCGTAAGCGGTTGTAGATATGACGGGACATTTGACGGTCACTTTTTCAAATATGGAAAAAGAATAGCCGTCTGCCAGATGAATGTCCATAAACACCAGATCCGGAGCCGGATTCAGGGTAAACCATTCCACACTCTCTTCCACGCTTTGCAGCACCGTCAGTATCTGTATATTTTCATCAAACGACTCCAGCAAACGTTGCAATGACTGAGCTGCAACATACTCATCTTCAACAATAACCGTTTTCATAATTCATTCTGCGACATGTAAATGTTTCTATTATATTTTTCAATCTCTTTAATCAACGGAACCTCCACCCTGAAATAATGCTCATCCCGGGTGACCTTTATTTTCTTATCAAACACCAGCCGGTATCTTTCATCCAGATTCGACAGGCCTATTCCTCCGCCGCCGACGCCGCTGTTTTTCAGCCTGACACTGTTCTTTATACAAACAGTTCCATTCTCCGTCGTTTCAATCGCAACGGATAACGGATATTTATTGCTTATCACATTATGTTTGACCGCATTTTCAATCAAGACCTGCAGGGCGGAAGGAAGGATATAATAATCCAGATATTTTTCATCTATACGATACGTGATCTGCAAACTTTCATTATACCGCATTTTTATCAGGTAGATATAAGATTCGGCAAAATTCAGTTCCTCGCTTACCCGTAAAATCTGTTTATTCTGCATGGTATAACGGAACATGGAAGATAACTGGCTGATATATTCGTGCGCTTTCTCATCATCATACCCGATCAATCCGTTCAGCGTATTGAGGGAGTTGAAAAGAAAATGGGGATCTACCTGGTTTTTCAATGCATTATACCGATCCTGAAGACTCTGTATCAACAACTTCTGATTTTCCACAATACGCCCCTTATTCATATCCCACGCATACATTAATGCCGTAAAAAGCAGTGTTATAATAACCAGAACTACATCTTTCACAAAATTAATGATCATGAACATGCGTTCCGAAAACTGTTCATTATACAATAGTTGCACCTGCGAAAACAAAGGGCTTAAAATAAACACCAGCATTAACGACCCCAGGATGGTTATCGGCGTTCGCTTCCTCTTGTCGTCTATATGCTTAACGGCCCGGAACTGAAACAGAAAAAGTATATACAGCAGAAGCGCGTTCGCAACAAACATAACGACCGTATTCACCTGCACCAGATCCATAAAATTAATGCTGTGCTTCAAATCATTCGTCCTTGCAAAAGAATAAGCAATCAGCACAATAAAAAAATGTAAAACGCTTATTGCCAACGACAATTTCAAGGCGCTTTTTTTCCCAAACAATCGATAATCATACACCATTGTAACTCTTATAAGCCGGGCAAAAGTATTAAAAATTTTCATTCGGGCAGCCCTTTCTCCGAAATTAACATCTCCGGCTGCGGAACAATTCCGTAAAAAGAGGGTCGTACAAACCCGCTAAATGGGTAATGATGACATGTTTGGTGCTTTTTCCTTGATAAAAAAGCACCAAAAAGTAACTACGTTGAAGCGCCTACGTTCGTTCGGCAACAGTCAAGCTTGCTTGACTGTTGCTCTCACTTAATCGACGCTTTCAAGGCTTCGTCCGCTTCACCCCGTTAAGCTTAACGCTCCGGTCGGCTGAAATCTGTGTAACTCGCTTCGCTCAAACAGCACAGATTTCTGACGCCTCCCTGCGCTACTTAACGGCTCACCGCACGAGGCCAGTCCTAAATCGGCGGGGCTTTTTTGCTTTATGGAAGATTGAATGTTGAGAACAGATATTAAATATTGAATGTTGAAGATTGAATATTGAAATTTCTAATTTCTAACTTTTAATTTCTACCAAAAACCGCGTACCGGATTATTCACTATTAACTATTCACTATTAACTAATAACAGGGTATTTCAACGAAAAAGACCGGTCATTCTTGCGATGACCGGTCTTTTAAATATATATTATGATAATTTATTTTGCTTTTCTGACTTCAAGCAATTCAACTTCAAATTCAAGGGTGCTGTTAGGCTTGATATTCGGATTACCTTGACCGTATGCTAATTCGGAGGGTATCCACAACATGTATTTAGAGCCTGTAGGCATCAACTGTAAACCTTCTGTCCAGCCGGCAATCACACGGTCTAAAGGAAATGTAGCCGGTTCGCCGCGTTCGATCGAACTGTCGAATTGAGTGCCGTCCAGGTACCTACCCGTATAATGAACAACAACCGTATCAATGGCAGCCGGTTTCTGACCCGTACCTTCTGCGATCACTTTGTACTGAAGACCACTCGGAGTAGTGATCACACCACTTTTCGCTTTGTTTTCAGCCAGGAATTTTTCACCTTCCGCTTTATTATCTTCTGCAACACGAGTCTGCATGTTCTGGAAGAATTGGTTAATGAACCCATCCGCTCCCTGCAGATCCATTCCTAAGAACAATGAATCGTCAGGAGTATCTATTCCTTGCATAAGACCTGCCACGAAAGCATCAAAGTTTCCCTTTATAGGCCAGCTTTCCATCTGTTTTTTCATATTCGACGCCTGGGCTTTACCAATGATAAAACTTACGCTATCCACATCAGATGTTAATTTTGCAGAACCCATAGATTTCTTAGAATCACAAGACATAGAGGTGATTCCCATCGTTACCATAGCTGCTATGGCTAAAAAACTAAATTTCTTCATTTTCTAAATATTATAATTATGTTAAACAATATCCAATAATTCAACGTCAAAAACCAATGTACTGTTCGGCCCGATCGTAGCGCCGGCGCCCCGTTCGCCATACGCAAGCCCGGAAGGTATAAACAGCCGCCATTTGGAGCCTGTTTCCATCAACTGCAATGCTTCAACCCAACCCGGTATAACTTGCGACACGCCGAAAACAGCCGGTTCGCCGCGTTGTACGGAGCTGTCGAACACAGTACCGTTCACAAGCGTACCATGGTAATGGCATTTCACTTTGTCGGTAGCTTTCGGTTTAGCGCCTGTACCTTTTTTTAATATTTCATATTGAAGCCCGCTCGGTAAAACAACGACACCGGCTTTCTCCTTATTTATCCTGAGGAATTCTTCGCCTGCTTCTTTGTTCAATTCAAACTGTTCGGACTGAAGTTGCACAAAATAATCATTGATAATTTGTTTGGCTTCATCGTAGGACACTTCAGGTATATTGCCTGCAAAAACATCATTAACACCTTTTATAAAGTCTTCTATTTCCAAATGTTTTATACCTGAAGTAAGAAAATTATTTCCTATACTCAGCCCTAACGCGTAACTTACTTTATCCATACTTTTTTCTTCAAGCTTTATAATCAGGTTGCAAAGGTAATCTTTTTATTTATCTACGGTCATACTTTTTCTTTTTTTTTTCGCAGAATGTATTTTTTTCTCCAAAATATCATAATTTTCCTGTTTGCCGCCATGTTCGATAACCGGGATCAGGTTGGGCATGCCGGCG
>JAIRSF010000032.1 GCA_031255595.1 Tannerella sp. | reverse complement strand
TCCTTCTGCTGGGCAGTTTCGGACAGGCGAATATGTGGGAAGCCGTCTTTGCCGACGTCGGCGTTTCCCTTTTAGCGATCCTGAATGCCATAAGGATATTGAAGATGAAGTTTTAGGGGATTCATTTCCTATACATGCAATAATATCCCGTCCGGAGGTCACAAATCTATCTGTAATCGCCACATTTTCAAATATTTGCTTCATTTGCCGATAGATAGGATTGTTCATCACCATTCTTTTAGTTCAATGACCTTTTGTCTACCCTTGAAAAATTACGGGATGCCGGGATTACCGTCATTCTTTCGGTTTTGCTTTGGGCAGGGCGTAGTCGATCACCTGGGCAATATCGGAAACGTAATGAAATGTCAGGCCTTTCAGGTATTCGGCTTTTATCTCATGAATGTTTTTTTGGTTTTCGTCGGACAAAATGATGTATTTGATACCGGCGCGTTTGGCAGCCAGTATTTTTTCTTTGATGCCGCCAACGGGAAGCACTTTGCCGCGCAAAGTGATTTCGCCCGTCATCGCCAGGTTTTTACGTACTTTGCGTTTGGTAAATGCCGAAACAAGCGATGTGACCATCGTGATGCCGGCGCTCGGGCCGTCTTTGGGAATGGCGCCTTCCGGTACATGAACGTGGACGTTCCAGTCTTCGAACATGGATTCGTCTATTTCGAGCGTACCCGCATGCGAACGGACGTATTCCAACGCAATCACCGCCGATTCTTTCATTACATCTCCCAGATTGCCGGTGATGGTGAGTTTCGAGCCTTTGCCTTTGCTCAGGCTCGTTTCGACGAAGAGTATTTCTCCGCCGACGGCCGTCCATGCTAATCCGGTGACGACACCAACGTATTGGTTGCCCTGGTACTTGTCGGGGGTGTATTCTTCCGCACCTAAGTATTCGCGGATGAGTTCGGTGGTGATAACGGTGGGCGCCTTTTCTTCCGCAGCTATTTTACGGGCTACTTTACGCAAGGATTTGGCGATCTTTTTCTCTAATTCGCGCACTCCGCTTTCACGTGTGTAAGAGTCGATGATCAGGCGTACGGCCGGTTTGTCGAATTTAATCGTGTCGGTTGTTATGCCATGCGCATCCATTTGTTTGGGGATAAGATGCTTCAAGGCTATCTGCATTTTTTCTTCGGCGATGTATCCGCTTACTTCGATCAGTTCCATTCGATCCAGCAAGGGTTGCGAGATAGTGCTGAGGTTATTGGCGGTCGCAACAAACATCACCTTGCTCAGGTCAAAATCAATATCTAAATAGTTATCGTGGAAATGTTCATTTTGTTCGGGGTCGAGCACTTCGAGCAACGCCGAAGCCGGATCGCCTTTGAAATCGTTGCCGACTTTGTCGATTTCATCCAGCACAAACACCGGATTAGACGTGCCCGCTTTTCTGATATTCTCAACGATACGGCCGACCATCGCCCCGATATAAGTGCGCCTGTGACCACGTATCTCCGCTTCGTCGTGAAGTCCGCCGAGCGATATCCGCACATACTTCCGGTTTAACGCCTCGGCGATGGATTTTCCCAGTGAGGTCTTACCTACTCCCGGAGGGCCATAGAGGCAGATGATCGGGGAACGCAGGTCTTTCTTCAACTTGAGAACCGCCAGATGTTCAATGATACGCTCTTTTACTTTGTCCATTCCGTAATGGTCACGGTTGAGGATCCGTTCGGCGCGTTTCAGATTGAAATTATCTTTGCTGTATTCTCCCCAGGGCAGGTTAACGATCGTCTGAACGTATTGCACCTGAATTGAATAGTCGGGCGACTGGGGGTTCAGGCGCTCCAATTTAATGATTTCTTTCTTGAAAACTTCCGAAACCTCTTTAGTCCATTTTTTCTTTTTGGCTTTCTCGCGCAATTCCGCAATTTCAAGATCGTTTATATTGTCGCTTCCAAGCTCTTTTTGTATCGCCTTGATCTGTTGCTGCAGAAAATATTCTTTTTGTTGCTTATTAATATCTTCATGCGTTTTCATTTGTATGGAGGCTTTCAGTTCGATCAACTGATACTCCCGGTTCAGGATAAACAGCAGGCGATAGGCGCGGTCTTTCAGGTCGTTGATTGCTAAGAGTTCCTGTTTTATAGCCGCATCCGCAATGATATTGCAGGATGAAAAATTAACTAAATAGAGAATGTTCTGATTGTTGCGGATAGAGAAGATCAGGTCACGTGGCGGATCCATAGCCGACGACAGCATCTTGATGGTTAAATCTTTTATGGTTGAAGCAAGCGCTTCCAGTTCGCGATCCTGCTTTTTAGGCCGGGTGTCTTCGATCTGTTCGATTTTACCGACAAGAAACGGTTCAATTTCCGTCAGCGACTTCAGCGAAAATCGCTTCTTGCCCTGAAGGATTACGGTTGTAGTTCCGTCGGGCATCTCCAATACGCGCATAATTTCCGCAATCACACCCACTTCATACAAATCATCAAAACCCGGCTCATCGATAGCCGGATCTCTCTGGCAACAAACCCCTATCAATGTTTTCTTCTGAACGGCATCGCGTATCAGGCGCATCGACTTGGCTCTGCCTGCGATAACGGGCATTGCCACACCCGGAAAAAGCACCATGTTACGCAAAGGAAGTATCGGTAACGTATTACCTACTTTTTCTACGCCTTCGGAAAAATCCTCGTCCTTATCGCACTCCATCAGGATCGGTACGGCAATGATCGTGTCATCCATATCGTCTATTGATTGTTGTGCATATATCTTAACTGTATTCTTTTTATTCATAATCATCTATTTGAAAAGGGGTGCAAAGATAATATAATTATAGCAAAAAAAGTCA
>JAIRSF010000018.1 GCA_031255595.1 Tannerella sp. | reverse complement strand
TCCAGCGGCCCGGCAATCATATTGACAAATACCGATGTAACGAAAGTAACGGGTTGGAATACATGGTGGCCGTCCAGTTGGGCATGGCAAAATTCGCGGGTGACGACATTCGGCCATGTCCGCATTTGTCCGTACGGATGAATGGGATTGTCGTGAAAATCAACTAATAATTTATTTTGTGCACATAGTTCGGTAATTTTTTGTGTCCACTTGTTTTTTTCCCGGGGCGTACCCGTCATAAATCCGTATTTAATACCCGCAGCGCCCCATGTTCCGTATTGTTTCAGTGTTTCCTCAATCGGATATTTCCGTCCGCCTACATCGTTCAGGTATAACCAGACGCCGATTCCTTTTTCTTTACCGTATCGGATAATCCTTTTTACATCTTCGGTCTTGTTTCCCGCAAGCGGATTTGATTCGGCTTCGTGTTCCGGGCCATACCAGTCGGCGTCGAGTACCAGATATGAAAAACCTTGTTCCGCGGCAAAATCAATCATGCGAACCCACGACGGATATGACATCGTGTAACGGAAACCGTCGTCGGTGACGGCTCCGTTTATACGCCAGTCCCATACGGCGACGCCGGGCTTCACCCATGAAAAATCAGATCCTTCATGCGGCGGCGGATTTAATAATTCGATTAGATGGGAATCGATCAGTTGTCCGGGCGTGGAACCGGATAAAACGACTCTCCATGCCGACGTATATCCCGGATACAGTGTTTCCGGTTCGGGAGCGACGGAAAAGAGCGTTTCCCCCATTTTTGTCGACAGCGCTAACGGCACGCCGTCAATCAGTTCGGCTTCGTGAACCGCCAGGTAGTGATTGTCGGTTTTAACAGTCATCACAGGACGGTAGCGGCCCTCGCAGTTTGATAGTTTTTCCGGTCCAATGTTATGATTTTCACCATTGTAAAACCATGCGGTATAATCTCCGGCAAAATGGAATCCGGTCAATTCTTCCGTTATGTTTACCGGATCTGTTTGCCCCGGAGGGATGATGTAGCGGAAGGCGATCCCGTCATTGTAAGCGCGGGCTGTGATTTTTATATTTGTTAATGGAGACGGGGCGTTTGTGGTCAGCGACAATGAGAGTTCCTTAAAATGGTTCGGAACGGTCTTCCTCTTTCCCCAGACAGGATTCCATACCCGGTTGACTTCCCTGTATGCAGCGCTTTCTATCCGCCAGTTACCGGATAGGATACTTGCTCCCGATTCGGTTTGAAAACCGAGAGGTGAAGCACTAATCAACGTCTGGCCTCCAACAGTAAAGGAATACAAAATACATCCGTCTGCGGTTTGAAAAAATTTCATTTGCAGGTTTCCGTCCGGTGATACCAGTTCGTAGTCCTGTTTTTTCGTACAGGAAACCGTTATCAGGAAGATAATTTGTATGATCGCTGTTATTCGGCAAATATTTTTCATAAATAGTTGTTAATTTCTATACGGTTATCTTCATACGGAACCATAAAACCGGTATGATCCGACCGGGTTGCTTATTAGTTTCCGTCTGTTTTTTATGCTTTCGTTTTAATGTTGCATAAATGATTTCGACACGTATTCAAGGACTAACGGCAGCTCCATCCTCCAATATGTCCATGTATGGCCGCCGTCTTTCACCCTGTATTCGTGCAGTATGTTGTTTTTGCGGAAAGTGATGTGCATGCGTGCGTTTCCTTCGTAGAGGAAATCGTCGTCTCCGCAACTTATGTACCAGCGTATGCTTTTGATTTGTTTGAGGTTTTCTTCCGTAGCGTTGCTTAGCACATTTTCTATGCTGTGGCGTTTGAAGTGTTCTTCTATGGTGGCTTCCGCCACTCCGGTTTGCTGTCCGGTCCTTTCTTTATACTGTTCAAGGTCCCAACTTCCGGTCGAAGCGCTCAGGGGCGCAGCCGCAGCAAACAGGTCCGGACGGTGCAGGGCGTAAAAAATGGTTCCTCCTCCCCCCATCGACAACCCGGAAACGGCGCGGTAACGTCGTTCGCTCCTCACACGATAGTTTTTTTCAATATGCGGAATGAGTTCATTGAAGAAAAAATCTTCATAGTTGAAATCGCCTTTTATATCATTGAAATATCCCCTTCTGCCGGTATTGGCATCGGGCATGACGATGATCATGGGGCCTGCCGACCCTTCGGCAATTGCCTTGTCGGCGATGTGCTGCACCTGTCCGAACTGCACCCACCCGGTGTGATCGTCCCCGGATCCGTGCAGAAGGTATAAAACCGGATAACTGCGGTCCGTTTCGTTATAACCCGGCGGTAGGTAAATCGAATATTTACGTTCCGCTTTAAGAATCTCGCTTTTTACGGTTCGCGTTTCATAAACCGTACCGGTTTGCGCTGCAACCGTATTACTGAAAATGATCAAGCCTGCAAGGAAAAGAAATCGTTTCATTGGTATTTGAATTAAATGTCCGTGCAAAGGTATTATAAAATCTGCAATTATACACAAACGCATAAAAATGTTTTGCAAAATTTATAGGGGAATTATTGCCTTTGTTTTATGAAAACATCCATTCATCGTCTTATACTCAACAAAATATCATCAGTTGTTTCCAACGGTATATATTCTATATCGGCAATACTTTGGAGAAGTACCTCTGTTTTCGAACCACCGGATTGACATCCGGAAAAGAGTATTAAGGTCAGGAAAAATAATAAAAACTGTTGCTCCATTATAACGGTTCTTTAAAATTATGTATGGTTGCAATGATACGGAATATATTTTGAAATCCAATAAAAAGGGACAAAAAAGTTTGCAATGTTTGGATGTAAATAACCGGGCGTCAACTCTTTGTAAGGATCGAACGGATGAGTGAGATAAATGTTACTCCGTATTTTTTCAATTTCGTTTCGCCCACTCCTTTAATGTCGGCAAAAGCCTCTAATGAAAGGGGTTTTTTATGAACCATATCCTG
>JAIRSF010000244.1 GCA_031255595.1 Tannerella sp. | reverse complement strand
TTATGCGAACAAAAATCAAAAGCCTAGCAAAGATAATTTATCTTCAATAATAAAATGCAAAGTTTTCCAAAAAAGTTATCAACAATCTTTGTGTAATTTTTTATTTTATTGTTTGTGAGCATATTATTTATTTCCATGGATAACTTGAATTGAAAAAATAAAAAAGGAAGTTGTCCGTTTTTGTCGACTTTGTTAATTATGAACTTCTTTAATTATGAATTATGAAATCAATGTGATAATGTGATAATATGCCAATGTGACAATTATGAATTGTTCGGCGAAGCCCAATAATTGTCATATTATCACATTGGCAAATTGCCACATTAGCTTCAATTCTCCACTTTCAACTTTCCATTAAAAAAGAAGCTTTCACCAAAAACCCCTTGAGGTTTCACCCAAAAGCACTTGAGGTTTCATTCAAAACCCCTTGAGGTTTCGGGCAAAAGTAATCGCCCTTTGTCAGGCGGTTATCTTTTTAAGCACAGGAAAGCGGCGGGCGCTCAACTCGAACTCCCCGAAAAGGAGAGCCGCATAGAACAGGTCGCCCGCGACCGTGTTCCTGAAAAACGGTATTCCCGCCACGTAGCAAGCCGTCAACCCGCCGAAATCTTTCGGGTACATGGTTCCGGAAAACCATACCCCGAAGTTCGATACAAGGAAGAAGACGACGGATGCTCCCAAGGCAGAAAACAGCAGGTTTGCCGCCTTTATTTTCCGCAAGGTGAACATCCCCATCAGCGCAATCAGGATAAATGCGCCGTACGTAAACCAAGCGCCGTCGTAGAACCATACGAAACGGTCGAAATAGGCGCCGTACACTACATTGTTCAATACAAGGTCGCTAATCCACATCGAGGCGACAGGGACGACAAACGCCCACACGCGGCGGCTGTAGTAAGCCGCGCCGAAGAGCGCCATCCCGCCGATGGGTGCAAAGTTGGCAGGGTGGGGGATCAGCCGGCTTAGCGCCGCCAGCAGTATCAACGCGGTTATCACGCCGAAGCGTAAGTTGATTTTTTGCATGATTTTTTAATTATAAATAGCAAGGCGGCTCGATTTTAATCGAGGTGGTTTCCCAAGGATTAAAAAAACTCGCCGCCTTGCATATGTCCAGATAGGTTTATTCTTCGTCCAATACGACAGTTATATCATCGATGGCATAGTAAGCAGGCAATGAATATCCGTATCCGTTATCGGTTCCTCCGCCCTGATTGAGTTTCAGCGCCACGATGGGACCTAATTCGGAGATATCCCACTCCGTCCACTCTTTAATGACATGCTCGTAACTGGCAAAAGTCCGTCTTATCGTACCGATTTCGTCGCCATTTGCATCAATACCTGTCGCTTCCCACCATACCGATTCTCCCGGAGCCAATGCCGGTGACAGGCTGTTGCCTTCAGCGACAACCGAAAGGAAATAGAGGGTCGAATTTATGTACATGCTCTTGATGGTGCGAGCTTTGCCATCCGCGAATTTAAATACCGGACGGTAATCGCCAAGACTGTATGGGCCGTTTTCCATATAGCCGAAAGCTACCAGAAAATTATTGGAACCGTTCCTACCCCCTCCGGTCGTAGCATCGGCGTTATCGGGATTATAGATATAGAGGTCGGTCTGATACCAGCCGAGCGCTGGGCTGATGTTGTTCGTGTTATATGACGAAAGTATCCAAGGATAGTCGAATCCGATACTGTTACCGCGGTCGTTATTAAACCATGTGGGGAAATCCGTCGTGAGTTGCGTTGTCGCATCGACCCACAACGGATAGTTGTAATTATCGTGTACCGCATTGGTGTAGGTTCCCCCGTTGTAGTTAGCGGCCACGAAAGGCTCCCAATACGCTCCCTCAAAAGTGACCGTTTTGAGGCGGTAAGTGTCGGCCTTTACTCTAAAAGATGCAGTAGAAGAAGCTCCATCCGTGCCGTAAACTGTCACGCGTACTGTGCCGGATGCGCTACCCGATGCCGGGGCTTGTACCCATAATTCATCATTGTCTATGTCAGGAAAGATAGTCCAGCCTCTCGGGCCGGATGCAGTTGCGTCGGCCACCTCTTCCAGTTTCATACTAAACATGCGTTCCTGACCGAATTGGAAGTATTCCTCTGGTTCTGCGTCAATGATAATGCTGGCAGCAAGGCGTTTAACGACGTTGATAGTAGTTCCATCAGCGAGGTGGAAAATATAATACCGGCCTTTATCTTCAACGTTGGTAAACAGATATTGGTAATTATCGTCCGTCGCCATTACGTCTTTCCCGTTCGACTGTATGCGTTGCGGGCCGTTGCCGTCTCCCACATCTATCGTCCAGTAACCGTCATTGTCGATCCCGATTACAGGTGCTACCGCTGCTTTTCCGGGTTCGCCCGGCGCACCGGTCACGGGAATTTTTTTTCCATCATCGTCAAGAATAGGCTCTCCGTCAAGTGTCCAGTAATAAAGACCGTCGCTTTCTTCCTTTTTCACACTAATGACAGGAGCATCCGAACCCGCTGTACCGTGCAGAATCTCAATAACAGCACCGCTCTGGAACGATATCAGCCAGCCGGTTTTGGTGGCATTTTCCGTAAAGCCTGTAATAAGGTCTTTGCTGTTGAGGGCATTTACAACAGTTTGTAGAGAGGCAATGTCGGTGTTGTACTGACTTACGATCTGTTCAAGGGTTTTCACACGGCTGTCGAGGTCATTAACCTTATTCCACAGATCACCGTCGTCATAGCTGCAACCTGCGAAAGTCGCGGCTATAAATAAAAAAGTAAATAATTTTTTCATTTTTTTGAATTTTAAACATTTAAACTATTGATTTTAAGTGCGAATGATTTCGTTTGAGAGATATTTTTCCGGAATAGACGGCAATAGAAAGGACGGTAGGACTGGTCGTATCGAATACAACCGTCTGACACCTTTATTGCATAGTGATAAAGCTAATAGCTCAAACATACCCATATCCCGGAGTAATAAGTTAAAATAATTTGGA
>JAIRSF010000187.1 GCA_031255595.1 Tannerella sp. | reverse complement strand
TAACCCTTCTCTTTGTTCCAATAAGACCTGTCTTCGTATAGATACGTCGTGCCGTTTTTTGCTTTAATTTCGATAATTCTCTTTCCCATGATGATGATCTTTAAATATGGCTACAAATGTAACCATATTATTTGAGATATGCAAGAAATAATCAAAATATTTTCATTATTTTTCAGCCGATTACAAGAATTTCATAAGAATATGGGTATAATGGGGCGGGAATTCAAAAAAGTGACTTTTGACACACTCTCCTCTCATTTTCCATTTTCAATTCATGATCATGGCATCCTGTTAATCCCCTCATATTTTACTACCCAATTGCCATTTTTCGGAAAGCCGGGAGTATCGCCCTGTGAACCGTCCCAACCGGCTGCCATCATGGCTACGGTTGTGAGTAAGCCTCCGTTTCCGGGCAGATAAATACGTAAGATTGAATTTTGGTAATTATGTCCGTTCGGTAAATATGTATTGGTTCTTTGATCCATCAATAAGGCATCAACCGCCTTTTCCGGTTCACCCAGACGGGCCGCGCACATGGCTGTCATCGGGAAGTCCCATCCCCACGTACGATCCCAATTCCAGTTTTTCATTACCCAATCGAGCGTATTTTTCATTACGGGCTTTTCAAACAACCGGTTTTCAGGAAGTATGCCGAATGCTCCCAATACCGACATATGGTCAGAGGTATAACGGATATCCGAATAAGTCTCGGGAGCGCTCTCAGCTGCCAGGTATAAACCATCCTTAGCTGCCAGCACAGACAACTTGTTTATGATATCATCCCATTTTTCATTTCTGCCGAGTCCGGCTCTCTCCCGCCATTGCTGGGCAACGGATAATCCGTAATGCCAGTACGACAGTTCGAAGGGTGTATTATAGGTTTCGGAAGCTTTCATAACTTCCTGTGCTGCGATCAGTCCTTTCAACATATAACGGTCATTTTCTTCATCAAATGTAACGAAGGATGCCATGAAATCGGCTGTTTTAAACACGATATCTTTGTATTTTTCTATTATTTCGGGTGATTGTCTTTGCCGGTAGATCAGCTCTGTCATATAAATCAGATGGGGCTGTTGCCAGATCAGGAAAGGACCTACATCGGAGGGTGATTCCGTACCGGACAAATCAGTCATTTTCATCCATCTTACTCCTTCAAAGCCTTGTCGTTTTGCCGTTTTTTCTGCTTCTTCCAATACGGTCGAATACCAGTCGAGACTCTTTTCCAACAGTTCGGTACGGTTCCATAAGGCAAAATGCACCCCATGCCACCAATGCATCTCCAGATGAAATTTGCCGTACCAGCTATTATAAGTAAGGCCTGTTTCCTGTGGAGGGACCTCGCCGGCACATTGAATAGCCATCAGATACTGCGACAGGATAATACGCCTTTCAAGTTCTTTTGCACGACTGTCTTTGCTTTCTCCCAGGTCTATAAAACCACCGTTTTGCCAGTAGTTTTCCCAATGTTTACTACTTTCGGCAATTGTCTGGCCGAACGTTTCGGACGAACGATCCGGTTTTTCCGACGAAAAAAGCACGGAGAAGTCGAGGTCGGCAGATTCGGGAACAAGTACAAAATAGTGGTCTTCCTTTTTATTTAATTTAGCTTTGCCTGTCCAGTTCACCCGCACATAGTATTTGGTATCATCCAGTATCCGTTCCAATACGGCATAACCGTCTCCCTGTTCGGTAATTTGCGTAATATGCTTTCCAGGAGCATTCCAGTCGCACGGATCATCCGTATTCCGACCGGTAGGATATGGGAAATGCAGCTTTATCTTCAGTTTCCCTTCTTTGAATAAAGCAGACGATACTTTGGCTGCGATCATATCTTTGCCGGGATGGCATATGGTTTCCGTAGTAACCTGTTTGCCAAACACTTGAAACCGACTTGATATAATGCCTTTCCAAAGATCCAATACCTGATCGATTCCCGAAACAGCGTCAGATCCCACAGTACGTTGTTTATCATCGGTTATTTCGTAGCCTACAATTCCCAGGTGAAGCCGGTGTGCATCGGCTCTGAGAAAATTTGCGGCATCGCGATGTCGTTTGTCTTGTGAAGATACTATCGGATAAGACTCCAATCGTCTCCGGCCGAGATCATATTCTTCGAACGTTTCTTCCAGTTTATAGTTTTCCGTATTCGGGAAGCTGTGCCAACCCCATTGCGACTGGGTGCCTAACGGTACTCCTAAACGATAATGCACCGGAAATGTCTGTAAGCCGGTGATATCGACGGTATAGGCGAAAGTTCCGTTTCCTACGGATAACGGCGCCAACGTATCAACCGCAGAAATATGCGGATTATTCCGCTCAACTACCTGATGGCGGTTTATAGCATTATTCGCCGTAGCGTCAAGGCCGGCCCTGCAAAAAAGAATCAAAAATAAATAGATAGCTAATTTTTTCATCTGTTTCAAATTATTTTAGAGGCTGTTTAAATTTTCCACAGCATATTTTATTATCGGGCAAAATTTAAACAGACTCTGATAAGCAGACATATATATGATATTATATAGTTTATATTCAATTTTTTACTTAAACTCATTCGGGTTTTGTGTCATTCATTCAAAGGAATCTCCCTCTGTTATTTTAACCGGCCCAATTAGTCCCGAAGGTTCTAAATCGATTTTATCCATTCTTTCTCCCCTGAAGTTGTTATGTACGATTACATTGGTAGATGTATAGCGTTTTTTATCAGGCGAGATTTCATCACCGGCAACCCGGTTATACCACGAATTGATGACTTTAACTTCGAGCGTATTATTTCCTTCTTTTAAGTCGTTGCTGACGTCTACCCTGAATGGTTTTGTCCATACGATGCCTTTATCCTTACCATTCAGTTTGATAACGGCAATTCCTACGTCTTTCACATTTTCCAACTGGAGGAAATAAGATTTGTCTTTTTCCGGAACAAAATCGATAGCGAATGTATTGTGGTAGACAGCCGTTCCTGAATAATATTTGATTCCTTCATTGGAGTGTTGCGTCCAATCCGTCAATTCCGGAAATTCTACTGATTCCGGTCCGCCCCATTTCGGATCGAAATGAACCGTCCACGGTCCTCCGATGGTTTGTATGTCGATATAATCCGGATCGTTTTTAACGGCTGTTCCTTGTGTACTTTTGCCGATCGGGTCGTTGAAAACAACAAAAACACTTTCGTATGGTTCTAATGTCAAAGGTACTGTGGTGGCCAATCCGTCTTTTTGTGTAAACGCTTTAGCTTCTCTTGTCGTACCTGTAAGTGCGTCCCACAGTTCGGGTCTGAAACCGGAAATACGGAAAGTACAATGTATATTTTGTCTCTCTTCGGTTTGGTTACTGACAAAATAAACGTCTTTACCCGCAACGGTATAATGGATGTAGTCGAAGTCTGCCGGATTATCATTGTTTAAAATCATGAAATCAGGCTGAATACCTTTATTTATCAAATAATCGCGCGCAGAAATACCCCATGTCACGGAACCTTTTCCATACTCGGTATACCCTTTGTCAGATGCATTTTGTCCCCATATACGATCAGATAATTCATGAAAACACTTTTGAGTATCGTCTCCTCCCGTTAAACTGATAAAGTGTTCCGGCTTGTATCCTATCACATGTGCTCCTTCCTGCAGCAGTTCTTCTATTTTCTCCAATGCCGCAAGTGATAATACTTTATGATCGGGAAGCACCAATACTTCATAGGCTATACCCCCGGGAACTACTATTTTGCCGTCTTTTATCTTTAGTTTTAAAAGGATGTCTTCATTCGTAACGTCGTAATCGAAGCCCGGCATAGCTCCGGCCGGATCAGCATGTTTGTAGGGGAACACATTCGGCACATGGTCTCCATAATAATAAAGTACATCTGCTATGAATTTTCCGTTTTGTACGATGAATTGTGTACGGTGCATATATTCAATGAAAGGTGCGGATTCATTCCACCAGGTAACTTGCGGATTGATATGTGTACCGGCAAAATATTCCTGTCCGGGTAGTCCCATTTCTTTAGGAGAGCAGGTAAACGTATGAAAATACATCCGGTTGAGGCCGGCGCATATCTCATGGTCGAATGATGATTTTTGATTGTGCCACAGTTCATCGTTCCAACTTGGGCCAATAGTAGTAAATGATTCGGCGCCAACGATCTTTTTCCCATAGATGTGGGCGGCCGAAGAGGCCTGTTTCAGGAAGAACCGGTTAGCAGGATTTGGACGATGTGGAGAAGGCGACCAGAATTCGCTCATGACGATATCACTGAGTCCGTAGTTCTTGATTCCATCGAGCGGACCGGCATGCGGGCCTGCTGACTCGGGCTGTATCCCCATATTGTATTTGTGGGCATACGCGGCAAAATATCCATAATGATTCACTGCCACGAGGTCTGAGAGGGTTTTTCGGAAATCTGCTAAAAAGGCGTTTGATGTATTTATATCCTCTACCACATAGCCTCCGATAATGGGCAAGTACTTAAGCAAATCATATTGGCGGTGCGATTTGAATTCTTCGGGAAACTTATCCGTCCAGTTCATACCTCCGCATTCCCAGCTATCCGTTTCCATGTATTTCAGTGTGTGTCCGACATGGTCGCCGGCTGCTTTAAAAATAGGTTCAACCACATCATTCCAATAGAAATCAAAGGCTTCTTTACTCATATAATCCAGTACATTACCAGTCCATCCCCGGCTCGAAGTAGACACATGTGCGTCTGTACATGTATAGCCTATGCGCATGATATTCCATTCTCCGGCCGGAGCGTTCCATGTCAGATTGCCGTTCTCATCCATCTTTTCCGTGATATCCACAATATCGTCTGTCTTTACGATATACGATGTTTTACCGGCGATATTTTTATCCGTCCGGCTGTTGTCTAATAAAAACCGGCAGTCGGGAGCAGAACCTCCTAACTCGTGAAAACCGAGTTTATGGTTCAGGAATGCAACCGGTTCTCCGGTTTCATTTTCCTTTTTCAAAGGAAATGCCAGTACGGCAAAGTCTTTATAAAAATCATGATTCGTATGTGGGATATCTAATGATATGTTAATATCGCTACCTCCCTGAATCATTGTTTCTGAGTAAGTAAGTTGTTTTGCGGCATACTGAGAAGTGACACTGGGACCTCCCAGATTCCATCCGCTTTGAATATTGAAGCCGATTTCCAATCCTAACCTTTTTGCTTCATCGAGTGCAAAAACAAATAGCTCTTTCCATTCATCCGATCCGAATAAAGGTCCGGATGGTATGTTTTCATAGCCGCGCTGATTATGTCCGCCTGCATCGAAGATCATAGCCCCGAAGAAATTCCGGGATTTCATTGCTTCCAGATCTTTGGTTATCGCTTCTTTTGTCACATTACCGTTCAGCCACCACCACCAGCAATCAACTCCATAAAGCGTTTCAGGTGATTTGAAGTTATTGGCTAAATACGAGTAATCCACAGTGGAATGACCGGTATCCTTTTCATTATTAGCGGACTCTCTGCAACCAACAAATGGGATGCAGGCTAATAATACGAGTAAGAATTTTAATGGTTTCATGGGTTTTAATTGTTTATAAATTTATTATGGTATTTCCTTTTTAACCTCTATCGATACCGGACCAAGCAATCCGCTTTCGCGAAGGGGCGAATCAACCGGCGGGTGATGAATGACCCATGTTTTGCGGTCTTTTTCGTCCTGCTTGCTGTCGTAAACCAGACGGTTGAACCAGGTGCCGGTGACTTCGACCCGAATCGTATTTTTGCTCGGCACGACATAACCGGTTATATCGGTACGATAAGGTGGCGCCCAAAGCGTTTGAACAGCACGATTGTTGACGGTCACGGCTGCTATCATGTCAACACGGCCCAAATCCAGAATCAACAGATCGTCCTGTGTATCTTTATCGATATCGAATGTGGTTTCGTAGACGGCTGTTCCCGAGAAGGCTTTTCCTTCATCGGTGATGTCGAGATCTTTCCATGCTTTCAGTTCGGGCAGAACGATTTTACCGGGTGCACCCCAACCTTCGGGAAAGCTCAGCGTCCACGTTTCAGACGGTTCAATAACCGCGTAACGAATATATTCTTTCGGCTCACTTACCGGTGCATCGGCATCGTTGCGGAAGACTACATAGTACGCGCCTGATGCCACAATGTCAAGGTCTATCTCTGTACGGTCGCCAACAACCCGCGAAGGTATCAGGCTTGTCTTCCCTGTTACCGGATCCCACAATTCTACGGTTCCCCGGCAACGGAAGTCGAGTGTTCCGTTGAAGCTTTTGCCTTGTCTGGGACATACAAAATACCAATCCGCACCCTCGGTGTGGCGGTGTGCCCATGCAGCGTCGCCTCTAACATCGGGTGATATACCGGCTACAGTCAACGCTTCGGTTACCGACATTCCCGATATCACGCGGCCTTTGCCGACTTTCCGGTCTTGCTTTGCGGTCGTTGAGGGATTGCCCCATAGTGATTTCACGGCTGCATCAAATCGTTTTTGTGCTTTTTTTCCTCCTTTGAGTGTCGCTAATCTTTGGGGTGTGTTGCCGATAACGCATGCGCCCTGACGAACGAGCGACACTATTTTTTCGAGAGTTTCGGGAAGCATTCGCTCATTATCGGCCAACCAAAGTATGCGGTATTCGATACCTTCGGGTGTAACAAGTTTCCCGTTTTCGACATGCAGTCTATTGATCAGAATATCCGGATTGCAGTAATCATACTTGTATCCTTGCAGAAAGTCAGGATTCTGGTTTGGCTTGTGATTTATTTCGTCACCCAGATACCAGATAATATCTGATACGGGGTGGCCTCTCTCCATCATATAGCTGCAACGGGCGAAATAATCGTTGAACTCCGGCATATATTTCCACCAGGTTTGCCCTCTCAGAAAGGGTGTGCCGATGCCCTGACCGCTGAAAGAAGTGCCGGGGGGTAGATACGGCTGCTGAGGGTTGTGCGTGTAGGTGTGGTACATCATGTGGGTTACGCCTTCAACGATCTTATGATTAGCCACTTCCCGGAGTACTTCCCAGTGTTCATCCCATGTATGGGCAAACGAGGTGAATGCTTCGGCAGTCAGACGCGGTTTGCCATACATCCGTTGAGCGGACGCTGCGGGTTTTACCGGTTTAAAGTTAAGCGCTCCGACGTGTGCGTCGCTGAACGGATGCCAGAACTCGCACATGGGTACATCGGCCCATTTGTAGTATTCCAGAATATCGGAGGGGAAAACATCGCCGCCGGAGGTTTCGTAGGTTAATGCCAATCCGCTCTCTTTTGCGAGCCGTGCCATTGTGCCGTGAAAATTATCGACTAAAAGCCGGTTGATCGTTCCGCGCCAGTCGCGGAGGAAACGGAATGTTGTTTCCTGGTCGTCGACCACATAGCCGAGAATGGCCGGTAGCCAACGAGTTAGTTCATAGTTGTTGAGTCTGGTGAATTCCGACTCCATATCTTCTGTCCAGGTCTGGGTATCGCACTCCCAACTGTCAATGTGTACAGCGTCGAGCAACTTTCCACCCAGTACTCCGTTATTCAACCGTCCTATATATCCCGCAAATTGTGCCTCTGCGCCGGAAGGGGCGAGTTTGTTGCATTCCCACCCGGTACCTTCGGGCGGCGCCGGTGCATTCTTGCGTCCTGTGTTGACGTGGCCTATTCGCAAAATAGTCCACTTTCCGGAAGGGGCTGTCCAGTTGAGCCTGCCTTCTGCATCCATATATTTTGTCGGATCAATGATTTTTGCCGCATGGATATAGGCTTCTTTATTTTGCTTAGGATGCATATTTTCTTTTTCGATGCTTCGCAGCGTCCATGCAGCTTCCGATTCCCAATTGTTTTTGCGCGCAGCCGTAAAAAGCCTGAGCGAGTTGAGTTTCATCGGATATTTGTTGGTGATGGTTATTACATATTTGTCGGATGTCTTTTCTCCCGAACAAGCGAGCGAGAGAGGGCGATTATCCTGTAGGTTGGATTGGGGTAGATCGCAGTGCATCACAAGATCTTCGGTTCCGTCGGAAGCAACGGCATGCAGGCTTATTTCGATACCCGGCTCGTAACAACGAGGGTGGTTTGCATGGCGGATACATGGGAATTCCAGTGTCCGTACCGTAACTGCTTTTGGAAACGTCACTTCGAGCCGGATCGGGTCGCCTTCACTGCCGGGCTGAACAGCGATTGGCTCTTTGTTGGTTCCTGCAATGAGTTCGAACCACGGAAAATCGTGGTTGCCGGTAACAGACAGAGGCTTCAATTGATCCTGTTCATCGTCTAAAGGAGTAGGAAAAGCCAATATGGCTATGTCTTTGTAGTCACGCCATGCTTCCTGGCTTGGTTGTGGTTTCGGCAGTGATATCTGAACTGTTCCCTCTGAGACATCCGTACGACTGCAAGCTAAGTACCTCATGGCGTTAGACGGTTCTATCCACGGCCCTCCTGCTGTTGCCCATCCCGAACAGTCCATCATGGTGTAACGCAGTCCGAGACGTTCGGCTTCCTGTGCAGTGTGTTGCACGATTTCATCCCACTTCGGGCTGAGGGCGGTGATTTGTGGCTCTACGCCCGGCCACGGATTGCCGAACTGCCCGTGAAAGAATAATATCCCCGAAAATCCGGCCGCGGCAATTGCTTCCAGATCTGCCGTGATCCCCTCTGCCGATACATTGCCCCCGATAAAAAGGAAATAGGTCTGTGGGTAATGGATCTTCGGCGGGGCTGCGAATTTCAAGGCATCGTCAGCTCCGAACGGACGGTTCATTTCTATGGCGTCGGGCACAACGGGTGCTTTAACATAAGATTGTTTTGGCTGAGGCAGCTCTTTTCCGGTAGTAATTTCGCAAAACAAACATATTGCGCATAGTATCAAACACAAAAATCGTTTCATATTTTCTTCTGTATTTATATTTACTCAAACATCGCAAGTTCTACTTTTCCGGTAAGCCAAAATAGTCAGAGAAGTTATCAATTCTTTAGGCTTAGTAGTTAAATGAATGAAAAGTCGATTTTTTACGAAACTTAATTATTCTTTTTCAAGGTAACCGGACCGATTAGACCTGATTGCTGCAATGGCGAATCTTTATCGTAGAACTTCCACATTGTGAAGGTGTATCTGCCTTTTGACGGACGTTCTTCGTGATTGATAAACCAGTCCGGTAGCTCTTTAAGCCCGTAACCCTTTGTATGTTTTTCATAGCCTCCCAACCGGTTGGCCGGAGTGCCGGGGTTGATAAACTCGGCATCATCGGGAAGCTGCTCGTCTCCAATCATTCTGTTTGCCCAAGTATTGGCCACTTCAACTTCAAGTATATTTCCTTTCTTTTTGAGCAAGCCTTTCGGGATATCTATTTGCCAGGGTGCACACCAGATAATTCCAAGCGCTTTGCCGTTAATAGTTACCCTTGCCATATTTTTTACGGTTCCCAGGTCGAGAATGGATGCATTAACTTCTGATGCGTCAAACGAGGTTTTATATGTTGCTATTCCCGAATAATAACAAATCCCTTTATCCGGATTTTCTGCCCAGTTATGCAGTTTATCAAAAGTAACGCCGGCAGGTCCTCCCCAACGCGGATCGAAATGAACTTCCCATGATTGATTGATTTCCTGAACGCTTGTCGCCTCAGGGAAATTTACTGTTTTTGCAGGTTTCGCACCGACAGGTTTCGTAAATACAAGAAATCCGCTTTCGCGTGGATACATCTCTACCGGGATCTCTATGCGCCCGTTTGAAACGGTATAATCGGTAATTTCATGCATTTTTGCATTGTTTGTATTCCACCATTCGGGTTGAAGCCCGTTCCATTTAATATTGATGTTGGCTTTCACCTTTTTGTCGCCCCGGTGGCTTATAAAATAAAAATCCCCATTGGGAAGTTTTCGTTGGCCATAAAGCATATCTTTTGTATCCCAGGGATCTCCTTCGGATTGGAAGAATAGTTCGGGAAGCCCCATTATCTTTTCCATAGCGGCATCAACAGGCGTACCGGAAAGTACTCTTCCATCTCCGAACATCTGCTCAGTGGCTACACTTGTAGCCTGATAATTAAATAATTCAGAGATAATCGTCCGCATCTTTGCATCACAATCGGGATAGTTTTCCATACTTGCGGATTGCGGCGGTGGCGGATTGCCAATCAGCGTTGCACCTTGCGCTACCAGATCGCGGATTTTTTCCAGCGCTTCCGGACGTAACCGCTCGCCTTCTCTCAATATCAATGCTTCAAATTCTGCGCCGTGAGGAAGCACCAGTTTGCCGTTACGCACACTCAGCGCATTCATAAGCACTTCGTCTGTCAGACTTATCTGACGGTAGCGCCCTTCAACAAGTATGGGTACGGGCAACATTTTTGCCGGGTAAACTAATGCATCGGCTACGGGTGTTCCCTGCCGCATCATATAACTGCATCTTGCCAGATAATTATGCCATGCTCCGGCAAACGGCCACCAGGTGAGGTGCCGGCAATGTTGTGTTCCGAAATATCCCATAGTCAGGCCGGGCTGGTATTCATCGGAAAAAGGGTTGTGATAAAAGCCATGTATGTAGAACTGGTTCACACCCTTAGCCAATGCAAAATCGGCTTCGTATTTCATTACCCAAGGGTCGTTCATCCAGGCACTCTGAAATGGTTCGGCTGTGAATGCTTCGGCCCAGATAACATTTCGCCCGTAAAGTAAAGAAGCTTCTGTTGAGGTTCCGATTATTTCGGAAGGGATATTCTGAACCTTTCCATATTTGTCTAAATGCGATTTTACCCAAAATTCTACTCCGGGATATTTGGATATGCCTGCTATCGACTGCCAGTCAACCGGAATACTAAAATAGGGTTCCAATAACCACTCCAGTCCGTTTTCTTCGGCTATTTTCTGCAACTCTCCATGAAACCGTTCTGCATGAAGTTCTGATATGGTCCGGTACATATCTGAGCGAAACCGGTTAGTCAGATCCTGGCTTTTAATCACCATCTCCCGATCTTTCCAGGCCGGTAGCCAAAGAGAACAGTCGTAACCCCGTCTTTTTTTGAATTCCGGTATAAAATCATGTCCGAAATCCTGATACGCCCCTTCGTAGCTGTCGTTTTCGAAGCCGTTGAAGGATTTATATCCTTTTGCTTTCGCTTCGCGGTCAATGCGCAAAACCATGCTGTCTATTACGAGCCGGGTTGCCTCAGGGTCGAACCGGTCTGCTTCAAATCCTACACTCTCAATATCTGCCGGGTGATTGAGGCTGTTTGCATTCACAAGCGCTATTCTCCATACCTCCCACTTGCCTTCGGGCGCTTGCCATTGAAGTCTGCCATCGGAATCCATTTTATCGGTCAAAACAATCATCTTTTCCGGATCAATTATTTCTCCCGGATGGGTTGCCGGTACTGCCATTACCAGCATATCTTTATAATATTTGCCGGGCTTGGGTTTTTTCGGGAAGTCTCTGCTCCATTCGGGAGTCGGAAAATATGGAGGAGGAATGGGGGCTTTTTCGAGAACTGCATCGTATGCAACGGGCCCTTCAATACTTGTCTTAGCGTATGAAAGTCGTTTGAGTGCTTTTTCATCGGGTACCCATTTACCACCGTTGTGGCTCCACCCCGGGCATGCAAAGATGCGTACTTCTAATCCCAGACGATCAGATTCTGCAATGGCAAAGTTTACCATGTCAAACCACTCATCACTCAGTACTTTTACTTTGCCGGGATAGTCGCGGTATGAAAAGACATAAGGCCATGGTTGCTGGTCGGACATTGCCATGATCATGGAGCCTCTTATGCCTTGCGCCGCCATAGCCTCTAAATCTTTGGTGATCCCTTCGCGGCTGATCATGCCCCCCATCCATTGCCAAAGCACATGGGGACCATATTCAGGCGGAGGGTTTACAAATGACTTCTTCAGATCGGATCCTTTGACAGGCGCAATGCTAATAAGTAATGCACATATTAAATAAACCAATCGTACGGTGGTATTTACATTTATTTTATTGAAATTGTTCATATTTTTCATGTTAAAATTATTGGGTAATCAGAGGAAATTTAGATAAAAAAAGGATGATACCGGAAAATGCAATCGTATTTAAACATTAATAATAGACCCGTAAGCAATTATCAGGCTTTACGGGTCTATGTTTTTATTCAATCTTAGTTTTAAGATTGATGCTTATTGGATTGACTAATCATTAATATCCCGGATTCTGCCACATAATATCCTTGTTGTTGTACCTGGTCATTTCATCAGCCGGGATCGCAAAGATCGTGCGAAATTCATCCATATGATAAATCCCGCTTCCTTCAGAGGGATCTTTGAGAAACTCATCCATCACCTTTTTTGCTATTCCCCAACGAACCAGGTCACGCCAACGCAAGCCTTCAAATGCAAACTCTATCTCCCGTTCGTGGATAATCGCCTCCCTAAAGGATTTCTGATCGGGCACTTCCGCCGATGTTAAAGCATTTAACCCTGCTCTTGCCCGAACTTCGTTTATTAGCTTAAAGGCTTCGCCATCGGCTACATAACCTTCTTCGTTTAATACTTCGGCATACATCATTTTTATATCTGTGTAGCGGAGGATACAGAAATTATTTGCCCAGTCATTTTTGGCCTTTGGTTCATATTCGTCGTAGCGTATGAATTTTATCGCACGGTATGTATTGTCGACAAGGCCGCCAACGATTAAATCAGTTCTTACCGAAAGATCTTTACGTAAGTCGTTTGGCTCATATTTAGCCACAAACTGGTTTGATACATTTACTGTTGCTGCATCGCCACCGAAAGGCATTAGGTCCGTTTCAATTTTTTCAGGCAATAGCCCTGAGATAAAAGCAGTTCCTTCTCCGAGCTGACCTCCGGTAAACTGAATGTCCCATACTCTTTCGGGCCCGTTGTCTTTCGAGTCGAGAAAACAATCCTCGTATTTTTCTTCCATTTTAAATCTACCCGATTCGATAATTTCTTTCAGGTAGGGTTTCGCTTCGGTAAATTTTGATTGAAACAATAACAACCTGGCCAGCGTTCCTGCCGCAGCATATTTGGTAGCCCGCCCGATATTGGCTCCGGTCCACTCTTCGGGAAGCAGGCTATGGGCGTTCTTTAGATCCTCTTCGGCCAGGGCGAAAGTTTCGGCTTGCGATGAACGGGGTATAGCCTTTGTTTCCTCAACGGTAAGAGGTTTCGTAATAATGGGTACTCCTCCGAATTGCCATGCCAAATTCCAATAAGCATATCCACGTAGGATGTATGCTTCGCCTTTGATGTGGTTTTTTAAGTTTTCATCGGTAAACACGACATTATCTATCCGCTCAATAATCATGTTGCTGCGACTAATTATCTTCCAATAGCGTTGCCATGCACCATTCAACTGCCCCACATCGTCTCCATCGGTAAAACGGTCGAATCCTTTCACATAACCATCTCCTCCAATCGCTTCGTCGCTCCTTAAGATCATTGCTCTGATCCAGCTGTTGGCATCGTTGTAGGATCCTTGTTGTTCTGCATATACTGCGGCTATAGCAAAACCAAAATCGTTTTGTGTTTGATAAAAGCCATCCGCACTATATTCCGATTCCGGTATTATAGTCAAAAAATCGTCACAACTCACAATTGTGAGAGATAGCGCAATTATGAAATTCCAAATTATTTTTTTCATGTCAATAAGTTTAAAAAGTTATGTTTGCACCAAGCGTATATCGTTTACTTACCGGATAAGTGCTGTAATCAACACCCATTTGGGTATTGTTGTTACCTCCGGTATTGGTCTCAGGATTAGCTCCGGGATAACTTGTAAATGTCTTTAGGTTATCTGCCGAAAAATAAACTTTTATTCCTTTTATCTTTATTCTTTCCAAAAGGGTCTTGGGAATTGTATAGGAAAGAGTTATGTTTTTGATCCGTAAGAAAGTGGCATCGTAAATCCGAAGATCAGTGTTGTTGGTACTGGTGCCTATGACACTGTACGTTTTGCCATCCCACGACATATCAATATCGTAATAATCAGGAATAGGATTTCCTCTACCGCCGTAAAGCACTTCGTAGTCCGGTTTCCATTGACGCAACCATTTTGATGTTTGGTTCAGATTTTCGGCGCCGACATCAGCCTGTCGCTGCATAAGAAAAAGTACATCGCCACCTATTTGTCCCTGAAGCAACACATTCAATTCGAAGTTTTTCCATGAGAATCTATTGGAAAATCCATACATCAAATCGGGCAGGTTGTTGCCATAGGGAGCCAAATCGTCAGAATTGATGATACCGTCTCCATTTGGATTTGCTTCGGTTGGTTGGTCTACAAACCTGATGCTTCCCGGGCGTTGTCCTTCCATAATAGGAACTTTGGCAGATACAGGATTGCCCTTGTCATCCAACATAAAATCATCATTGGTCAACACGCCATTTGTGCGATATGTATAAAAAGTGGATATTGGGCTTCCTACTTTGGTGATAAATTGTGCATCGTAGTTAGAACTGATTGTTCGTGTTATATCACCCATATCCAGTACTTTGTTTTTATTGGCAGAAAGATTGAGAGATGTAGACCAATTGAATGTACCGGTTATGTTGTGCGTGGTCAAATCAATTTCCCATCCTTTGTTTTCTACAGATCCGAGGTTGGTTCTATAGCTTGAAAAGCCGGTTGTGTAAGTGACGGGAACGTTAAACAAAAGATGATCGGTTGTGTTGATGTAGTAATCGAAGTTTACCTGAACCCGGTTCTTGAAACCCGAAAAGTCGAAACCTAAATTTGTTGTTTTGGTAGATTCCCATTGCAGATTTGGGTTTTCAATATTACCCGGTGCAGCTCCGGCAACAACAGAACCTGCCCAGGAGGTATTGGCTGTACCCAATTTAGCCATATAGTCATAGTACCCTATACGGTCATTCCCTGATGTTCCCCACGAAGCACGAAGTTTCAATAACGATAACCAATTCAGTTGGTTCATAAACGATTCTTCATTAATTTTCCATCCGGCAGAAAAAGAAGGGAAGGCGCCCCACTTGTTATTTTTTCCGAACCGCGAAGATCCGTCATAACGCAAACTGGCAGTCATCAGGTATTTGTCTTTATATTCGTAGGTGGCTCTCCCAAAGAATGAGGCCGTAGTGTATTTTTTACGTTCGGTTTGCGCTTTAGTTGGTGTTTTAGCCAAATTCAAGGTCTCTAAATTTTCATAGGGCCAATCGGTAGCTGTGGCGGATATTTTGTATGAGCCACTCTCTTCAGCACTTTGCCCGGCCAGTAAATTGATATGGTGATCGGTCTTAAAGTTTCTATCGTAGGTTATTGTGTTTTGGATTACCCAACCATTCAAAGTGGTGGATTCGCTATTCCCTCTTGTAATTTCAGCATTGCTTATATTTTCAGGTTGAAAATATTCATAATTGTTGATATCGCTGTTATAGCTATATTGTGTTCTGAATCTCAGCCCTTCGTATAGGTCTATCTCTCCCCATGCTGTTGTGAAGATCCGGTTGTTTTTCGTTCTGTCGGTGGTGTATTTCAACTGCTCAAGCGGATTAGGGTAAGTAGCTCCAAATCCTACGGGGTAACCCCATTCTTTTGTTGCCTGATCCAGCCCAATTAAAGGAGAAATAAGTAAGGAACGGTGAGAAACCAACTCTTTTCCTTCGCTATCTCTTTTGTCCTGATTGGAGAAGGAGGGTGCCAGGTTGATACCGACCCTGATGTTTTTACTGATGTTCACAATGGCGTTAAGCCTGAAATTGAACCTCTTGAAGTAGGTGTATTTGACCACACCATCCTGATCAAAGTAGCCCCCTGATAAAAAAATACTCCCTAAGTCATTCTTACCCGATACCGACAGTTGATAACTTTGCATGGGGGCGGTTTGTGTGATGGCATCTTGCCAATCTGTCCCTCTGACGTTAAACCACTCATTCGGAATCTGCTGATCGGCGGGTCTCATTTCCATAGGATCGCTCATAGAACCGCCTCTTTCCAGCCAGGCGACATTTCTTCTAAAAGCGTTGTAGGTAATCCACTCTTCTTTGTTCATCATGTTGAGGGCTTTTTCGCTGTTCTGCAAGCCATAATAAGCGTCTAAGGTAACCGTAGGTTTTCCTGATCCTTGTTTTGTCTCAATCACGATGGCTCCATTTCCACCTCTTGCACCATAGATAGAAGATGCTGCTGCATCTTTTAACAGTTGTATGGATGCAATATCCGAAGGGTTCAGATCGCTCATATTGTCACGAGGCACACCGTCAATCACATACAGAGGACTGCTGTCGCCGTTAATCGAATTAATACCTCTGATACGTATTACAAGGTCTTGTCCGGGAATACCACTGGAACTTTGTGCCCTTACCCCTGCCAATTGTCCTTGAAACGCTTCTCCAACATTTGTAATAGGCCGTTCCTGAAGGGCTTTATTATCAATTTTTGACACGGATGAGGTAAGGTTCTGTTTTTTTACTGATCCATAACCAATTACGACAACTTCTTCAAGCGTTTGCAAGTCTTCTTTTAATACGATTTGCAAAGACGTTTGGTTCTTTACCGGAACATCCTGATTCAAATAACCGATATAAGATATTTGCAGCGTGGTATTTTCCGCAACCTGTAAATTGAATTTTCCGTCCATATCGGTAATAGTACCGTTGGCAGTTGTTCCTTTTTCAATTACATTTGCTCCGATAACAGGTTCTCCTGTTTCATCAATAATAACACCTGTGATGGTTTTGGCACCTTGCTGCTTCACCGCAGTTGTAGAAATAACAATATGGTTTTCTTTGATTGTATAAATACAGCCTGTTCCTTGTAATAACACCGTCATGATGTCGGACAGAGAACCATTTTTTGTTCGAATGGAGACCATTTTGTTTACATCAATGACTTCCCGGTTGTAGTCGACTGACATTTCGGTTTGTTTCTCTATTTCCGCAAAAGCGGCTTTAAGCGTTATACGCGTATCCGGAAGAGAAATGGTTTGTGCAAAAGTTTGTTGATGCTGAGTGAATAAGAGAATAAGTAAAAAGATGAATAATCTATACAGATTATTTATTCCCGATTTGTTTTTCATACTATTTATTTTCATATATTTGTAGTTAGATTGATTTGTTTTATACTAAGTAATATTATCCGGGGCCTCTACTCCATGGATAATTCTGCGCGGTATTCAAGTGATTTCAACCCGGGGAGCTTCTCACAACATAAGCTTCCCGGCTCTTTTTTTCATGGTAGTTCCTCCTTCTTCTATTTATTTGATTGTGATAATATCATTTTCTTTCGTCCATTTTAATCCCGGGTTTAGGGTCTCCAAAATAGTCAGAACTTGTTCTACATTTTCATACGGCATATACTTGATGGAGAAAGTTCCTCCGCCATACCGGCGTATATCATAGTTTACAATCACTTTGAAACGACGTTCAATCGTATGTATGATATCTTCGAACGTAGCATCCTGAAATACCAGATAACCTTCTCTCCATTTGGCTACCAGTTCGGCATCGATCCTGTATTTAGAAGTCGTTGCATACCGATGATCATATACGAATTGTTCATCGGGATATATCACCTCAGAGACTGTTACTTTACCATTTACGTCTACCCGCACCAATCCTTCTTCAAGTGTTACTTCCGTCAGGCTGGTATTATTGTACGATTTTACATTAAACGTAGTTCCTAAAGCTTGAACCTGCATATATTGAGTTTTCACAATAAAAGGTCGTTCGGGATCCTTTATAACATTGAATGTGGCTTCCCCATTCAAGAAAAGCGTGCGTGTCGGACCTGAAAAGTCACCGGAATAAAGCAACATGGATCCGGCATTCAGCCATATTTCCGATCCGTCGGGCAACGTCACTTGCTGCATTTCACCGTCCGGCACGATATATTCGACCATTTGGGTATTGTGTGCAGTAACGGATTTATCATCCGGATTATTCATCAACCAATAAGTTAGTAATGACCCGGCAACGGGCAGCAGAAAGATTCCGGCAATACGAAGTATGCGTTGAGGCAAAGAAAGACACGCGGACCTTTTTTCTATTCGCCGGCCCATTTCCTCCAAACCATATATGGTGAGTTCGTTCGCTTCGGCTGTTTCTTTTTCCCACAATTCGTTTAAGATCTCATCTTTTAAATCCTTATTTTCCTGCTTGCTAAACCAGAACTGAAATTTAAGAATCAGTTCTTTGGGGAAATTGTTTTCAAAGAAACAGGTAATTATTGAGCGTATATCTTTTTTGTCCATTCAACAGCTTTTATGAAGGTAGACAGGAAAGGTATAAAATACGCACGGGTGGGATATGATTTTTTTTTAAATTTATGTGAATCAGTAGTCAAAGAAACCGTCATTCATTATTTTAACTCTTGATTTACATTAGTTATAGAAAAAAGAAAATAATAAAACATTGCAAGGCTTTACGTAAATCTTTCAATGCATTAGAGATCTGATTTTCGACAGTCCGTTTGGAAATATTCAATCGCGTTGCTATTTCATCACCGGAAAGCCCTTTTTCCCGGCTCAATTTAAAAATACGCCGGCGCTGTTCCGGCATTTGTTCTATAACCAGATCGATCAATAACGACAATTCTTTGGCAAAGAACTCTTCTTCGGGATTATATTCTTCTTCTAACTGTAATTGTGAGATTGTATATTTTTCTTTAACCAGGTTATGTTCATAATTGTTATAGATCATATGACGCGCCATGGTAAAAAGATATGCTTTGAAAGAAGTGACTTCACCCATTGACAGCCTGTTCTCCCATACTTTGTAAAATATGTCTTGTGTCATATCGAATGCTTCCTCGTCATTTTTTATGAATCCACATAAAAAATGATGAATCCTGGGGTGATAGTATAAAAATAAAATTTCATATGACCGATGATCCCCTTTGGCTAATTTCTTCAAACATGCTGTCTCCAGGCTTTTTTCCATAAATAGACTATTTTCTTATCAGATAGGTGGTATTGTATTAGCATATGAATGTTTGAAGAAAGTTCGCTATCAATCCGAACACGAAGAAAAATAAACTTATCATTCAGGAATTAATCCAATGGGGGAAAATGGCTGCTTGATTATATATAATTTTATAACGAACTATTGGGTGTATATACGTATTATTTAGTCCGGCTTTTAACTTGCCTGAAAAATGTCTGGTCAGGTTAAGTTCTGTAAATGCTCCCAATCGAACAACACCTGTCGGTGAATCTAAAAGCGTACCGGAGTCTACCTTTTTCAATTTGCCGTCTAATTCAATTCCAAATTTAAACAA
>JAIRSF010000091.1 GCA_031255595.1 Tannerella sp. | reverse complement strand
TTCCCCCACTCATCGGGTTTGCCGCTACGGGCAAGACACAGCGACACACGGGTCAATTCCACGTTGCGCCATTCTTCCCAATACAATTCGCGGGCACGCTCGTTCATGATATCTCCAATAGTAACGGTGCTGTACAGTTCGGTACATTTTGCTCTTTTTCTCACCTCATTTACATCAGAAGCCGCTCCTGTAACGTCGCCTAAGTAAAATTTAGCCTCCGCACGCAGTAAATACGCCTCTGCCAGACGGTAGAGGTACCAGTCGGCATTACCTCCGTTAGTAGCGCCCCTGTTGCCGTCGGACCCGGATATGTTGGCGTCATTTACAGGATCATCCAGATAAAATATGTAATGGGGAACGTCGTACCAGCGGCGAATCGTGTCGCCACACAGCAAGTTGCCGCTATCATCGAAAAGCGTAATGGGATTTCCAAATTCCGAAGACTCTTTGTTATTGACGCGATAATCCTCCATACGCAACCAGTTGCCCACTTCCGAGTTATGACGCAAATCCGTCTTGTCCATTTCACCGTTAACCGCCCACAGTGTATGGGTCTGGAAATACGTAGGACGGAATGTGGCAATACCGCGCCCAAACGCCCGCATATAATCATAATTGGGATTGTAATCGGCGTGGTTGCGCCTTATGTTTAACAATGCCTGCTTGCCGTCTTTTGTTTTCAGCATATCGTTAAAAAGGAAAGGATACAGAATACGCATCGTGAGCATTTTAACGAATGATTCCTGATCCGAACCCCGGTTTGGTAAACCCATGATGACTTCTTTATTCGTGGAGATAAGTTTGTTTTCGGCGCGGTGCAGATCCCAGATCACATTACGGGTAATCGGCCATGTCTGTGGTTCGCCGCCGTCGTTGAATGCGCCGAAGTTATCCTTCATCAATGAATAACCCGAATTGTTAATCAAAATATCGGTTTGCTCTTTGGCTTTATCATACTCGCCGATTGCCAGATAGCATTTGGCAAGCAACATGCGGCAGGCGCCTTTGTTCACCATGCCTACCAGATTCATATCTTTTTGGTCGGGTACCCACTGCACGGCAAACTCCATATCTTTGGTAATCATTTGCAGGATAGCATCGCGCTTCGTACTGCGGTAATTTTGTTTGGAGACCTCTAAAATCTTGGTAACAAGCGGGACATCACCATACTCAAACACCAACGCCATATAGCGGAAAGCGCGATGGAAATAGGCCCTGCCTTTGTATATATTTTTGGTGGTCTCGTCCAGGCTTTGAACTGCATCCACGAATTGTATAACCGTGTTGGCGTGCTTAATACCGGCATACGTTTCATCCCAAAGATGCCACATGCTGTTTGTCCTGTCAAGATTCTGATGGGATGAATTGTCGCTTGTAGGTGTAAGCATATTGGCCACATCGCAAAGCATGCTACGTTTGTCGGTCGCACTGGCCACCATCAATTCGGAAAAGATATATTCCGTTCCGAGTGTCAGCATTTCGTTGTGGTCGGTCGCCCAATAGAGTTTGAGGTGCCGGTCGCATATCGCCAACGCCGACTTCAGCCCCGATTCGGTACTGAACGTGGCGGTTGGCTCATAAAATGATAGCGGGTCGGGCGTCAAAAAATCCTCCGAACATCCGCTGAGCAAGATTGCGCCACTCACAAATAGAGTAAGGCCTATATGATTTAATTTTTGAATTACCTGTTTCATAGTGTATGTTATTTATTTTTTTAAGATCATATCCGTTACCGGAATTTAAAAACTCAAATTCAACCCCAATGTATAAACACGTGCGCCCAATCCGCCCGTTTCGGGGTCGCCGTATTCCCAGTCTTTCGCCCACACGGCAACGTTACGGACAGAACCGTAAATCTTGACACGTTCTATATCGAACGTTGAAGTCCATTTTTTAGGTAATGTATACCCTACCGAAATATTCTCCAGGCGAATAAAAGAGCGGTCATACAATTTTTGTGCTCCGGCAGCGCCCGTAGGCCCTTTGGCTTCGATACGACCGTATTTGTTGGTGGGATTTTCAGGCGTCCAGTATTCTTTTGCAGGCACATTAGCCATAGCATACGCCATACGTCCCCCGTCATCATCATTATTAAGATAGTTGCCTGACAAACTTTTGTGTCCCATTTTGGAATAAATATTAAACGAGATGCTGAGATCTTTCCATAGTATAAATTCGTTCCGTAACGACCAGTTGACGGGAGCTATCCCCTGTCCAAGGAATTCCCTATCATTGTTGTTATATACGGGAGTAACGGAACCGTCGGGGTTTACCACATCGTCCGCCGTGTAGTTGTTAGCCACTTTGGGGTCCCCCGGCGCCTGACCGTATTTTTTCGCCTCTTCCACCTCATCCGCCTGCCAGATTCCGGTAACACGGTAGTTCCAAATTGTACTGATGGGCTGTCCGATAAACCATCCGTTGCTTATATCATCCATCTCTTTTGTGCCGATAACGCTCCCTCCCGCATCCAGAATATCCTCATTTTCGTAGTAAAGATGCGTTATTTTGTTCTTGTTGTACGAGAATCCGAGTCTTGTCGTCCATTGCAGGTTCTTATTATTAATATTAAGCGAACTTATTGAAATTTCAACTCCCTGATTGTCCACTTGTCCCAAATTGGTTGTAATGTTAGAAAATCCCGAGAAACTCGGCAGGCGTTGGTTCATAATCATGTCGTGAGTACGCATGTCATAATACTCTATACTTCCCGATATGCGGTCGTTGAGGAAACCGAAATCCAGTCCGAAGTTCCAGGACGCGGTTTTTTCCCATTGCAGGTAAGGATTTGCCAATCGGTCAACCATTAGATAACGCATCAGTTCCAACTCTCCGCCTTGGTTGATATAACCTTGCATTTTACCTGCACCTTCCCAAAGGTTGGCAAGCGCCAGATAGGGACTGTCCAACGACCGGTTCCCGTTTTTACCATAGGATACGCGCAGTTTACCGCTATTCATGATATGGTTCCATTGAAAGAACTTTTCGTCAGCAAACGACCATGCCACAGCAAGTGAGGGGAAAATGGCATACGGATTGGATGAACCGAAAGCCGAATATCCATCCCTGCGGATAGATGTAGTGAGCATATAGCGGTTATCGTAAGAGTAAAACAAACGGGCCAACAAGGCGTCTGCCGTTTGGTGCGAATCTTCACTTAAATAAGTACTGTTTTCCTTACTGCCATTCTTGGTATTATGAAATCCCAAGGCATCGGACGGCAGGATATTGCGGGCTTCGATGCGGTCTTTCCAGTTTTGGCGCTCTTCGGCTTCCTGAACAAGCGTAAGTATTACGTGGTGCTTTCGATCGAAAACGTAATCCCAAGTGATGGTGTTGTTGAGCGACCAGTCGAAATATTTTTCCTGTTCACGGTTTACACCGCGTCCTTTCGGGTCGGAGCCGGGTAAATCCGCCGACGTAAAATAACGGTCGTAGAAAAACTGATAGCGCGGCGAAGCGTTGAACGAATAAGTAATATTAAACGGCAAAGATACTTTGGCATTCAGGATACTGTTTAATACGGTAAATCCTTTTTCCAATTCGAGGTATTGCTTTTGGAAATCATAATTATATCCTCTTTGGCTGTATTCGGAGCTTAAAGGATATTGCACCGGATTACCCGTTTCATCTGCATAATCGGCATAAGGACTATTACGTAACTGATAGTCTTCGTCTATTCCTATACTACCATCCGACCGGTCTTGAAAATTGACATTAGCGTTGACTTCGAGCCAGTCATTCACCTTTGCCCCTATTTTCAGATTGGAGCGCACGGCCCGGTATCCGTCGCTTATTATTGCGCCTTGATTTTCCAAATAGCCCATTGACAAATAATAGTTTACCTTTTCGCCCGCCCCGCTTACACTTGCATTATAGTCCTGATTAAAACCTGCCCTGAAAGTATGGTCAAACCAGTCAACGGTTTTTCCCTCAAGGAAGTTTGCAAGGGCATTACCCTTAAAACCAAGCCGTTTAGCCCATATACTCAGATCGGATTCACCGTTCGCGTTAGTCGTGTAGCCTCGCCAGTCATCTATGGAAACATGCGCCGGCAATTGTTCCGGCCGCATAAAATATCCGGGGCTGTTGGCATAAACGCCGGTTTGATATGCTTCATAAGCGCCCGTTGCCGGATTCACGCCGTATGAATTCTTCGTGTACCAATCCTGACGGTGTTGCAAATAATCGTCTATGGCGAATCTTTTACGGTAACGGCTTTCCTGCGTCCAACCGGCATTAGCGGTGATGTTGACAACTGGTTTACCCTGTTTCCCTTTTTTGGTAGTGATAATGATCACGCCGCTTGCCGCCTTCGCTCCATAAACAGCTGCGGCAGAGGCATCCTTAAGTACGTCGATCTGACCGATATCGTCGGGGTTAATTTCCGAAAGTTCCCCGTAAAAGATCATCCCGTCAAGAATAAGTAAGGGACTATTGTGTCCTCCATCGTCGTATACCGAGCGTCGTCCGCGTATTTCCATGTCGCCCCCGCCTTTAGCCGAAGCATTATACCCTACTTGCAAACCGGGAGTACCCCGCAGGATATCCTGAACCGTCTTCGGGTTTTCATTTGCAATATCGTCGGGGCGGATTTGCACGACGGAGCCTGTGAGGTCTTTTTTCCGCATCGTACCGTAACCTACTACAACTACTTCTTCCAATGACTGGGCATCTTCCAGCAATACAATATTGAAAGATGTTTTCCCTCCAGTATTAATAACCTGTTCCTCGTATCCGATATAGGTAACCCTCAAGTTAGCGCCAGAAGCTATATCCAGAGAGAAATTGCCATCTATGTCCGTAATGGTGCCATTGGAGGTGCCAACCTCAACAATATTTACACCGATGACAGCTTCTCCATTTTTATCTGTAATTATTCCGGTCACTCTCTTTTTCTGCTGTTCAACCTGCCCGGAATTGTTTTTTTCAATTTCTCCGGTGAAAGCCATATCAAATGAAAGTTCAGCTCCTTTCGGATAAGCATTTGCTGCCTGTGAGAAAAGATTGCTGAATAACAATAAGAATAGAGTTATTCTCATGATTCTTAGAACGTATTTAAAATTATTGAGGAATTTTCCCTCTTCAATAAAACATGTATTCATATTTTTCTAATGTTTTTAGCGCAAGTATATCTCCTTGTTTTTGATTTATATTATTATTTGATCTGAATGATTTGAGATTATCGATAATATAAATTAATTTTGTCGATGTACTTAGTTCAATTTAATAAAGTAATATCTTAATTATATTAATAGCCTCGTAATATAATCTTCTAAACGACAAATAACCATATCGCCCACAAAAGTCATATGCTCAATTCATCCGGGCTTGCCGGACCTGCTTTACGGTTATTTTTCGACATCAATCCTTTTGGGAAAAAGCATGTAATGGTCTTCTTCAGATTCTTATCCAATTACACGCTATTCAAACGGTATAGCATAAAAATAAACAGTTATCCCTATATACTTCAGGATTCTTCCGTGCAATTCAATTCCTTTTCATTCTTTATTAGCCCTCAAGATATGTTTACGTCCACATGAATTAACTGTTACCCTCAACTTCCCTTAGAAGGGTGGCATCTTTCCCTCCTAATTTGCGAATGAACGTTACTTTTATTTTCCCTTCGTTCAATGATCGTTTAA
>JAIRSF010000088.1 GCA_031255595.1 Tannerella sp. | reverse complement strand
TGAAACGAACGCGCTTTTTCGATCGCCTGTCTCAGCGCGTCCACACGCGAGGTCTGTCCGACTCCGCTTGCGCACAGTTGTTTGTTTTTAACTAATGTAATGGCGTTGGACTTGCTGTGTTTCACTAATTTGTTTGCAAACAGCAAATCCGATATTTCCGGATCTGTGGGTTTCTTCAACGTCATCGCTTCCAGATCGGCGACGGTCTGGATGCTTACATCGCGATCCTGCACCAGCACTCCGTTCAGCAACGAACGAAACTGTCGGCCCGGCAGTTTTTCGGATGACTTACGTTTCAGGATGATGCGATTTTTCTTTTGTCTGAGTATCTCCAACGCCTCCTCCGTATAATTCGGCGCGATAATCACTTCAAAAAAGATTTTGTTTATTTCTTCCGCCGCATCCTTGCCGACGGTGTTATTGGTAACCAAAATCCCGCCGAAAGCCGAAACCGGATCTCCCGCCAGCGCATCCGTCCAGGCCTCCAGAACGGTAGGACGCGATGCGATACCACACGCATTGTTGTGTTTCAGGATCGCAAACGTCAGCTCGTCAAACTCGTCAATCAGCGTAACGGCCGAATCAATATCCAGCAAATTGTTGTAGGATATTTCTTTTCCATGGAGTTTATCAAACAAAGCGTCCAAGTTACCATAGAACACGCCTTTCTGATGGGGGTTCTCGCCGTAACGCATCACTTGCGCCCGGTCTGCGGCAGAGCGGAAAGCCGAATCGTCTCCCCGGTCGAAATAATTGAATATGGCGCTATCGTAGCCCGAAGAAACGGCAAACGCTTCTTTTGCAAACCATCTGCGGTCTTCGATCGTCGTTTGCGCTCCTTTTTCTTCCAGCAAACGCATGAGCGGCGCATATTGATTTTTGGACGCCACGATCAGGACATCCTTATAATTTTTAGCCGCAGCGCGTATCAGTGAAATGCCGCCTATATCTATTTTTTCTATGATCTCGGCTTCTCCGGCTTCGGAAGCTACGGTTTCTTCAAAGGGGTATAAATCAACGATAACGAGGTCTATCTCCGGAATCTCGTATTGTAGAAGTTGTTCGTTGTCACTCGCATTGTCACGACGAGCCAGTATGCCGCCGAACACTTTCGGATGAAGCGTTTTGACACGCCCTCCCAAGATAGAGGGATAACCGGTCAGGGTTTCAACCGCCTCGCAGGAAAAGCCCAAAGACTCGATAAATTGCTGCGTACCTCCTGTGGATACAAACCGGACATCCTCTGCATCAAGTTTTTTCAGTAATTCATCCAACCCGTCCTTGTGATAGACGGAAATCAAAGCGCGTTTTACTTTTCTATATTTTTCCATTTTACCTTTTTAATAAATCGCACAAAAGTAACGATTTCTTTTCAAAAAGGCGCCTTTTTAGAAAATAAAAAATCACATTTTTTGTTAGCCCACTAAGTTTTTGAATTTATTGAATATTCTTTCTTTGATGGACTGGTTCGGTTGAAAATTCGGCGAAGACTGCATCTGTTTCATTCTGGCCTTTTCTTCCGCAGACAGGACTTCCGGGATATAAACGCTGATATTAACAAGCAAATCACCTGTTCCATAGCCATTTACCGACGGCAGTCCTTTGCCGCGCAAGCGTAAAATTTTCCCGGGCTGTGTTCCGGCTTCCACTTTCACTTTGGCGCGTCCCTCCACAGTCGGCACTTCGACGGTATCGCCAAGCGAGGCTTGGGGAATCGTAAGCAACAGGTTATAAACCAAGTCGTTCTCATCGCGTATCAGTTCTTTGTCCGGTTCTTCCTCTACGACAACCAGCAGATCGCCGTTCATACCGCCGCGACGCGCCGCATTTCCCTTGCCGCGCACAGAAAGTTGCATGCCCTCCATAACGCCGGCGGGAATATGAATTTGTATGACTTCCTCGTCACGAACAACGCCTTCGCCGTTGCATACGCGGCACTTGTTCACGATCATCTTACCTTGCCCGTTGCACGTGGGGCAGACACTCTGCGTCTGCATCTGTCCGAGGATCGTATGAGTTATATGGGTAACATAACCGCTTCCATGACAGGTGTTACAAGTCGTGACACTTTTATCATCTTCCGCTCCGCTACCCTGACAGGTTGTGCATGGAATGTATTTTTTTACTTTGATTTTTTTCTCTACGCCATGAGCGACTTCTTTCAGGTTCAGTTTCACTTTTACCCGTAAATCCGAACCTCTCTGAACCGACCGTCCGCCTCCACGTGACCGTCCGCCGAATCCGCTGAAACTGCCGAATCCGCCGAAATGCCCGCCAAACAAATCGCCGAATTGTGCAAAGATATCATCCATCGACATACCTCCACCGCTAAAGCCGCCTCCGGCAGCCGAACTTCCGACGCCTGCATGGCCAAACTGGTCATACCGCTGACGTTTCTCCGAATTACTTAACACGTCGTATGCTTCCGCCGCTTCTTTAAATTTCTCCTCCGCCTCTTTGTCACCCGGATTTTTATCCGGATGATACTGGATCGCCTTTTTCCGGTAGGCAGACTTTATCTCATCAGCCGAAGCGCTCTTGCCGACGCCCAATACTTCGTAATAATCTCTTTTAGCCATTTTTATTTCAATTTTCCACTTTCAAACTTTATTCTCCAACGACCACTTTGGCGTGCCGTAACACCTTATCGTACAACATATAGCCGGTCTGAATACAATCTATCACCATCCCTTTCCGGTCATCTTCCGTTACCGGAATGGTAGCAATGGCTTCAAATTGTTCCGTATCAAAAGGCTTCCCTATAGCTTCTATCGCTTTCACTCCCTGTTGCGACAAATAGCTGATAAACTTGTTATAAATCAGTTTTACGCCTTCGATAGCCGACGGCATGTCTTCGGTCGATTGCAAAGTTCCTAAAGCGCGTTCAAAATCATCAATCACCGGCAGAAGGTTCTCCAAAGCCGTAGCCCCCCCGCTCTTGATCAACTCTGCCTTTTCACGTAACACACGTTTGCGATAGTTGTCAAACTCTGCCATCAGGCGGAGATACGAGTCGTTCAATGCGGCATATTTGTCCTCCCAAGACCGATCTTTTTCATTCCGGGAGGAAGAATTTTCGTCCGAAGAATCCTCCTCGATATTCCGGATTTTATCTTTTTCCTCCATAATCACCTCATCCGACAGATTGTCCGATTGCACAAAGTTTTCTGACTTCTTTTCAGAAGCATTCTGCAAATTTGTCCGGTCTTGTTCCCCGTTTACCTTATCCGGATTAGCCTCCGGATGTACATTCTCAGTTTCCCGATTCATCATTTCTCCCTGTTTATTTATAGGTTTATACTTATTAGCTCTACTCGTTTCCCCCTGTTAACGGCAAAAACATTGCCAATAATGAGAATAAAGCAAATTCATGACGGATGAAAGGCATTTTTCGCCGAACGTCCTCCTGTAAATTCCTCCAATATTTTTTTTGCGTTTGCGCATAATTGAGGATTTTATGTTACCTTTGCGATAACAATAAAAATAATGTTCATTTATTGTTTTGACCCGGGTACACACCAGGCCAAAATAATAAACGGAGAGTTAATAACATACTAAACAGTTTAGCGATTACGCAATTCAACAACGTAGTATTATGAAACGTATATTTTTTATTATAGTTACAATCCTTGGAGTATTCGCCGTGAAGGCCCAGGATATATCATGCCGTTACGGGTTCAGCTATGAAATAAGTAACGACCCCCACTGGGGAAAAAACAAACCGGTGATAACAAGTGTTTATCCCAATTCACCGGCGAAACGCGCCGGTATAAAACCGTACGACATCATACTGGCCGTCGAAGGAGTGCCTGTTACCGAGAGTGTTCTGGATGATCTCTATCTCTTTTTAAATCCCGAAGGGAAAGAAATCGTTGAGTTGACCATCCAAAACTTCACCGGCAATGAACGGAAAATAAAAATAAAAAAGGAATGTAAAAGCATCTATTCGATATCCGAGGAACAATTGGCTACGGCTTTTGCCATGTATGCGACGGAATATACGCATGAACGTTTGTTTTCATGCCCATTCGTCACCACCCGGACAAAAGATGAAATAGATTTTTCCGTATTCAAATCATTCAACTTTTCCGGAGAAAGCAGCGACCAGCCGGAAACGGCAAAGAAAATCAACGATCTTATCAAAAAGGAACTGATTAACAGAAGCCTGAAATATGATCCGGTAGACCCCCACCTGACGATTCAGATCTATTATTCATTCAATAAAAATCCGAATTATAAGCCTAAAACGCCCAAAAGAACGAACAAAAACGGTAAGCAGGAAAAAGAAGACAGCAGTTATGTATACCGTTATGACGTCACACGCGACCGTATGACTAAATTTCCGTTCCTGCCACCCAATACGATCGAAACGGAAGCCGGATATATACTGAAACTCGGAATCCGCCTGGAAGATAATAAATTGAAAAAAGGACGCATCATCTGGGAATGTGAGGCCAACGAATTTTTGAATGAACCTTACTCGCTCGAAAGCTTCGCTTTCGTACATATCCCCCTTATGTGTATGCAGTTCCCCTATATGAAATACGGACGCAATGTGCAGTTCCGCCTGTCGAAAAAGAAATACAATTATACCGGTATCAATTACAATATTGACAATATTTCCGAGATTGCTTCCATCGACCCGTATTCTCCGGCCGCTAAAGCCGGTATCCTCCCATACGACAAGATCGATGCAATAGCCGATAAACGAATGGATAAATCATCTCAGCAATTTACATCCGCATACCGCCAGTTTCTTGTCAACACCTTAAAACTGCGCAATGAGAGCACCCGTTTTACGGATGCAAACGGTTTTCCGGATTGTATGTTCTGGGACGAACTCAAATATCCTCTGATTGCTAAGGAATTTAATAATAAAAAAAACCTGACGGCTTTCTCCTACCTGTTCCGGTACGCCCCTTTTATCAACCCGGAAGGTAACAATACTTGTTCATTCAAACTCCGACGCGGAAATGAAAAGCTGGAATTTATTCTGCGTCCTGAAATACGTACGGAAAATACCATTGTTGTGGAATAATTTTTATGAATATTACATATCCGGATCATTTCGAACAGAAAATAGGTTTCGACAAAATAAGGCGGCTGATTAACGACAAATGCCTCAGTCCTTTAGGAAAAGAGTGTGTTGATGAAATAAAATTTTCGTCAGACACAGGCGTCATTAAAAAAAAATTGGAGCAAACCCATGAATTTATGCAAATTCTCCGGGAAGAAAACGCTTTCCCGGCCGATTATTTTATAGATGTACGCTATTCCCTCAACCGGATCAGGCCGGAAGGGACTTTCCTGGATGAAAAAGAGCTTTTCGACTTGAAACGCTCCCTTCAAACCATCTATGATATTACCCGGTTTTTCAACCGCCCGGAGGAAAATGATGAAATCAACTATCCGGCGCTTACGGAACTGGCCGGCGATATACCGGTGTTTCCCGGCCTGATCTCCCGGATAGACGGCATACTCGACAAATACGGCCGGATGAAAGACCATGCATCCCAGGAACTGATGCGTATCCGGAGAGAGATGGCGTCTACCGCAGGCAGTATATCGCGCAATCTTCAATCCATATTGAGATCCGCCCAATCGGAAGGTTTTGTGGATAAAGATGTGGCGCCGACAATGCGCGACGGAAGATTAGTCATTCCGGTCGCTCCGGCTTTTAAACGCAGGATAAAAGGGATTGTGCATGACGAATCGGCAACCGGAAAAACCGTATTTATCGAACCGGAAGCGGTCGTGGAAGCAAACAACCGCATACGCGAACTCGAAAGCGAAGAAAAACGTGAGATTGTACGTATCCTGACAACTTTCACAGATATTATAAGGCCGTCCGTCCCGGATATTATGCAGGCTTTTATTTTTCTGGGGGAAATTGATTTTATCCGGGCGAAAGCTCTTTTTTCCATCGAGGTCAACGGCATAAAACCGGTTGTCGGAAACGATCCTTTAATCGTATGGACAAACGCGATCCACCCGTTATTGTATCTTTCCCTGAAAAAACAGGATAAAAAGGTAATCCCCTTAGATATTGAATTATATGATAATAAAAGATTGCTTATTATTTCCGGCCCTAATGCGGGAGGAAAATCCGTATGCCTCAAAACGGTCGGGTTATTACAGTACATGCTGCAATGCGGACTGCCGATACCGGTTTACGAAAGTTCCCGAACCGGTATTTTTGAACATATCCTGATTGATATAGGCGATGAGCAGAGTATTGAAAATGATCTGAGTACTTACAGTTCACATCTCACGAATATGAAATTTTTTGTGAAGAACTGCAACGAACATACCCTGCTTCTTATTGATGAATTTGGAAGCGGTACGGAACCGGTCATTGGAGGTGCATTGGCGGAAGCGTTGCTGGATCGTTTCAATCGCAACGAAAGTTTCGGGGTTATCACAACACACTACCGGAACCTCAAGCAGTATGCCGAAGATCATGACGGGGTGGTGAACGGCGCCATGCTCTACGACAGGCATCTGATGCAACCGCTGTTTAAACTGTCGATCGGACGCCCCGGCAGTTCTTTCGCCATAGATATTGCACGTAAGATCGGTCTCCCGGAAGACGTTATTGCCGAAGCGTCCGAAAAAGTCGGCAGTGATTATATTGATATGGATAAGTATCTTCAGGATATTGTGCGGGATAAACGCTACTGGGAAAATAAACGCCGGCAGATACACCGGCAGGAAAAGGAACTTGAAGATATTATCGCCCGCTATGAGAAAGACCTGGACGAGGTGAACCGCCAACGCAAAGAAATCGTGAAGTCGGCCAAAACGGAAGCGCAGCAAATCCTGTCGGATGCTAATGCAAAAATAGAAAACACAATACGGGAAATAAAAGAAGCGCAGGCAGAGAAAGAACGCACCAAATCGATCCGCCGGGAGTTGACCGCGTTTAAAGAAACTTTGCACGAAACGAAGGACGAAGATGACCGGATCGCACGCAAGATGGAAAAACTACGCGAACGGCAGGAACGAAAAAAACAAAATAAAAAGCAGGCCTTTCCCCCAAAGATGGATATAAATGGGGAAAATCGTCCCCATACGGATGAATTTGAACGAGGAGATACCGTCCGCGTCAAAGGACAGACGATGACAGGTACGGTGATTGACATACAGGACAAACAGGCGGTTGTTGCTTTCGGTATGATAAAAAGCATAGTGAAATCAGACAAGTTGGAAAAAGTGAGCCGTAGCCGGCTCAAAAATGAGGCAAAGAAAAGTACGTTCGTCAGCGCACAGACCGCCGATTCCATCCATGAGAAAAAACTTAACTTCAAACAGGAAATAGACGTCCGCGGAATGCGCGGGAACGAAGCGCTGCAAACCATCACCTATTTTATTGACGATGCCATACTTGCAAACGTATCGCCCGTAAGAATACTTCATGGCACAGGTACGGGAATCCTGCGCCAGTTAATCCGCGATTACCTCTCGACAGTCCCCGGCATAAAACGCTACGGGGACGAACATGTTCAGTTCGGCGGCGCAGGCATCACTGTTGTGGAGCTGGAGTAACAGTCCAGGAAACCGAATAAGCGCCGGAAGAAAGACGGATCTCATTGCTTTTCAATGCCTCTCCGTTCAGGGTATATCCGGGCCTGTTTTCCGGCAGGATCACTGTCGCTTCGCTGCCGGAAGGTATGGTTATGTCAAGCCATACGGTCGCATCGTCGGCTTTCCAGTTCACCCGGGCTGTTCCGTAAGGCGTTTCTCTGGATACATTCGCCCATGTCAGGCCCTCCGGCACTTGCGGGGAAATGTAAAAATGCCGGTAGCCGGGAGCGTTTTCGTCCGGACGGATCCCTCCGACCGCTTCATAAAACCAACTGCCGATGCCGTTGTAGCAATTATGGATTCGGCTACGCGAACCATTCCAATGCTCCCAGGTAGTGGTCGCATCGTGATCGATCATATACAGGTATCCGGGATAATCCCGCTTTTTCAACATGGAATACATCAGCTCCGCTTTTCGGTTTTTAACCGCCCACTCCGTAACGACAGGCACCCCGACAAGTCCCGTACTAAGATGCCCGTTTCGGTTTTCGGTTTCTCTTTCAAACTGATCTTCTACTTTGTTTATCAGCGATTCCGGCGTCACCCCGGCGAGCATCGGATAGGCCAGGTCGATTTGTGTGCCGGTGCCGTACGTCTGACTGTCTTCGTTATAAAAAACACGATGTATTAAATGATTCAGATGATCCCTTTCGGTCTTATATCTCCGTTCATCGTCCGCATGACCCAGCAAAGCGGCGATCTTCGTCATATAATCGTAACAAACACTGATGCAACAGTTATTGACCAGATCGACCGACCGTTCATCCGTCTGGTCAACCCCCGCCGGAACGGCCCAATCACCCAGATACCAGTTGCGGTATTCTTCATTGGGCCATTTCTTCAATAATCCGTCCACCTTATGCATATCTACGAATTTCAGCCAGCGTTGAAACATCGGATAATATTTCCGGATCAACCTGTCGTCACCATAGTTGATATACGTACGCCACGATCCGGCAATAACAAATGCGCACCAGTACGGCCCTCCTCCGCTCGAAAAAGGAGCCGGAGCGGTGTGCGGCAGGCTTCCTTCCGGCCGTAAGCAGTCATTCCATGCCTGCATCCAGTTATAATACACCGGAGAAACATTATACAATGTTTGAATCGCCTGCGTGGAGGCATTGCCGTCCCCCCCGTATCCCATGCGTTCTATATGGGGACAATCGACCATATACCCGCCCAACGTGAGGCATTGGAACGTATAGTGTATCATATTGTGTATGGCGTTCAGATCCGGGTCGGAACATTCAAACGACGAGGCGTCTTTAAAATCAGGATAGATCAGATAGGCAAGTATGTTTTCCGGTTCGGGACGGGACGGTAAGTTACTGATCCTGATATAGCGGAACGAATGATAATTGAATTTATTGCGAAATATTTCATCCGGTTTTCCCGATGCGATATAAATATCTTTTTGCCCCATATCGGCTATCTCTCCTTTATCGTTGAAATGATCGCTGTATTCGAGCGTTATCTCATGCCCGGCGTTCATTTCCGGTAATTCAAATTCCAACCATCCGTTCAGCGTGACGCCCATGTCCACCAGCCACACATCATCGGTCAGCGGTGTGACTTTTTCCGGCCGGAACTTTCTCCGGATACGGTTAGGTTCACACATCTGAGGGGTAATCGGGATATCCCGGATATCCGCCTGCGTGACTTTTTTCCATTCCTTCCGGTCGAGCGCTTCACCGTCCATAGAGAGCGACGCCTTACGTGCATCCACCCGTTCCCCTCCGAACCGGTGAGGAAACCAGTTCCCGATACCCGAATATTCACTCTCGCTCCCGAGCCACGAGTCATCGGTTGCCAACAAGATCCGGTACTCTCCATTAGCGACGACATCAAGACGCGCCTTTACAAAAGGGCCGTCATCAATATGTCCCCAGAATAAACCCTTACGATACCATCCCCGGCCTAACCAGAATACCAACTCATTTTTCCCGCTATTCAAATATCCGGTCACATCGTACGTAACGGACAATGATCTTTTATCCAATTGTGAAACGGCAGGTGATAACACATCTTCCCCTACCTTATTCCCATTTATATAGACTTCATGATAACCCAGTGAATTTACATGCAGCAAATACGGCCCTCCGGTTTTTTGATCCAAGTCAAACGATTTCCGCAACAAAGGACTATATACCATGGTGGAATCTTCCGATAAAAGCCCTATATAATCAACATTCCAGTCCTTTTCGTTTAAGATTCCTATCCCAAACCGTTTAACCGAACTCCATGGCGATTCATTCCCCTGATTATCCCATATTTTCACTTTCCAGTACACAAGGGAAGGAGATGGTAAGGCGGCGCCCTGATAAGGAATCATAACCGACTGCGGACTTTCAACGACCCCGCTATCCCACAAATCCCCCACCGAACCATCAACCAAGGCAACGCTATCCGAAGACACCATAATCCGGTACGCGCGTTGCATTTGATTTCCCAAAGCCTTAACTTTCCAACTCACATGCGGTTGGGTATTATCTATTGCCAACGGATCGGTCAAATTTTCACAACGCAGATCATAACACTCCACAACAGGCTTCTCTGAACAGCAAGCCGACAAAAGGAAACAAAATAATAAAGCTGATAATTGAAAAAACGGTTTCATATGATATATAGTTATTAGTTTGGACGTTTCTCTACATACGGTTCAACATCAAATACGCAACATTCAAAATCAAGGCTCAAATATAAAAATTATATGGTAAAATAAAAAATTCGAATAAAAAAATACACATCAACCCTGCATTAAAATCAGCATTCGAAAATCGACTCCCCCATCATTCACCGGCACAAAACAAACCGGACAGAAAAAAAATCATTACTACCGCTTTATATTGTTGCATAATTTTTATAATTCGTGTTTCTTTTTTATTACTTACAACTCTTCAACTTCAAGTTGAATGAATATATTATATTTTTGCTTTTCCATCTGGTAATAAATTTCATTTCCTTTTATGGGCAGGTAATACTTTCCCTGAAGTTTCGTTCCGGCGATTGCTCCATTTTTCGATTTAACACGAAGCCAAGATATTTCGCTATTCGCATTTTTAACGTTCAAAATGTTATATTTATTCAACAAACTGTCATCCACAAGTTCGTTCAGATTATATCCGATATGTTCGGCTGACACAAACAACCCTTCGGGAGGAAGTATAAGATTTTCGGTTTCCACATCAAATGTAATTTTTTTTGACTTTATCCGGGTAAAACTTTTCACGATATCTTTTTTATTAACTAATTGATCCGGTTCGTCTGTTTCTTTGTTTTTAGTATAAAGCCTTACTCTGAATACCGCCTCTAATCGTTCTTCCTTTTTGGAGCATCCGACTATTATTTTTTTAATTCTTACAGGGATATTTATGCCATCAATAAAAAGATAATGTTCCACATTGAAAGAGAAAGAACCATCCGTTTTCATTCCGGCTGCAGAACCCCACCACTGTTTTTGTCGACTATTGTGCGCCCCGATTCGCATCGTTTTTTTCTTTTTCTTTGCAGGCGTAACGACAACTTCATCAAGCTCTATCGTATTCGGATCAAGGTATATTATATTGCGGTTTGATTTAAGATTTGCAATTTTATCTTTGTACGAAACGTAACCGATAGCAGAAAAAATTACGGTATCATTCGGACTGTCATAATTCAACCGGAAACGCCCGGATTCGGAAGCATAGATTCCATTCTTGAATGACGCCAAATATACACTCGCATAAGGTATCGGTTCATTCGTCTCCTTATCCAGAACAAGCCCGCTTATGTTTTGTGCATGACTGCCGACACAAAACAAACCGGACAGAAAAAAAATCATTACTACCGCTTTATATTGTTGCATAACTTTTATAATTTGTGTTTCTTTTTTATTACTTACAACTCTTCAACTTCAAGTTGAATGAATATATTATATTTTTGCTTTTCCATCTGGTAATAAATTTCATGTCCTTTTATGGACAGGTAATACATTCCCTGAAGTTTCGTTCCGGCGATTGCTCCTTTTTTCGATTTATAATAAAAGCAGACATATCAGGGGGTAATAATCTTTTAATTCGGTTTTTAGTATTTCGATCGCTTTATTACGGTAACGTTCAACTGTCCGAACCGATACTCCCAGTGTTTCAGCAATTTCACCGGTAGATTTATTCTTCATTTTGGACATTTCAAAAGCAATCCTGTATTCTTCGGGTAAACCGGCTAATGTCTTGGCAAACATTTCTTCCAATTCATGCAGGAAAAATAGCTCTTCGTCATTTTCCGCATATAAAGGAATTCTTTCCAGTTCTGATTTCTCACCAATTTCGTATTTGCTGTTTTTACGCAAATAATTCAAACAATGATTTTTCACACTGGTCATAAGGTAATTGGTTAGAGGGACACTGCAATCTATTTTTTTCCGGTTGATCCAGATAGAACAAAAAACATCCTGTACGATATCTTCCCGAGTTGCGAGGTCGGGTATAAAACGCTTCGCATATACACATAAATTTGCATAATAGTGTTCAAACATCTGTTGAAAGACATTTTCATCATCTAAGGAAATATCAAATAACCAGGTGTCGGACTTTATCATATGCGAATCTCTCTCTTTATCAACAAATATAAGTAACTAATGTTTCGCATCCCTTAATACGCTAAAAAAAGCGTAGAGTGCATAAAAAAGTAGCATATTTTTTTTGCTAATATCATTGAAAATGATTAATTTAACGACGAAATCCCAAATCGCGAAAACATGCTATGGGACAAAGGTACAAAAAAAACGGAAGAAATAAAAAACGGATTTCACACCGTTCAGTTTACAGATAGAAAAAACAATGTATTTTTTATTTTTCTTCATGAAAGGTGTCGTATTTCACAAGAATTGGTGTGTATGTAATAAGAGTAGAGCTGGAAATAGCCTGATCCGGAAATTGCTTTATCTGAAATACAGATTCGTAATGACGGGATCGTATTTGTGTTTCCTTCTGTTTGTTTAACTTAAAAAGAATGCCTATGAGTAATACCGGTAAGTAAAAAAAAACAGGAATAAGCGCCAACTTATTCCTGTCAAAGAGTTTATCCGTTGTTACCGGATAAAGAATTCAATTACAGTAAATTTTAAATTCATTACAAATATATGAAAAATCATATTGAAAACATATGCTTTTACCTTAAAAAGTACAATCATCACATACACATCAGGGAGTTAGTTCAATTCTATATGAAAAGAATTAAACCGGGATGGATTTTTGCGTTTTGCATGATCCTTACCGGATGCGATTCGACACCAGTATATAAGGACGCTTCTGCTCCCGTCGAAAAACGAATCAAGGATCTTTTGTCACGTATGACTCTTGAAGAGAAAGCCGCTCAACTTGATATGTTATCTGCTCCCGACATTTTATTGGAAGGGAAAACTTTTCGTGAAGAGAGGCTGGTTCATTTTATTGATTCGATGGCAATCGGAGCCGTTCATGACTTTTATCCCCGAACACCTGAATTTGCAAATGAACTGCAAAGGCGTGCTGTGGAGAAAACACGTTTAGGTATTCCTATGTTGTTCATGGAAGAGGGATTGCATGGGTATTCGGGAGTAGGAGCAACTACCTTTCCGGTTTCGCTGGGTAATGCCAGTACATGGGATACTACGCTTGTTTACAGGGTAGGCCAGGCTATCGGTGAGGGATCACGAGCCAATGGAGTGCATTTTGTTTTGTCGCCGAATCTCGATTTAGGGCGTGAACCGCGCTGGGGACGTATTGAAGAAACCTATGGAGAAGATGTTTACCTTAATTCGCGTATGGCTGTAAATGTTGTGAAAGGCATGCAGGGTAATAGCCTTAAAGATAACAGTAGTGTTGCTTCGGAACCGAAACATTTTGGAATACATGGTATTCCCGAAAACGGAAGTAATACGGGGCCGGCTTTTATAGGAGAACGTGAAGCGCGTTCAACACATTTTTATATATTCGAGAAGGCGGTTCGTGAGGCGAATGCCCGGGGCATTATGGCGGCGTACCATGATATAGATGGTGTTCCCTGTATAAGTAATCACCGGTTGCTTACCGGGTTATTAAGAAACGAATGGGGTTTTGATGGTATGGTTGTTACCGATCTGGGGGCAATCCGCCGTCTTGTGAATACTCATTTTACAGCCAAAGATCCTAAAGACGCTATTACTCAGGCTATAAATGCAGGATTAGATATGCAGTTCTATGATTTTGATTATGACATTTTTCAAAAGGCAATTGTGGATGGTGTGAATGACGGATCGATTACTAAAAAAACGCTTGACAGGGCAGTTTCTGCTGTGCTCAGGATTAAATTTGAATTGGGCTTATTCGAAAATCCTTATATAGACGAATCGCTTATACACCGGATAATACAGAGCGGCAGGCATAAAGCGTTAGCGCTTGAAGCCGGTCGCAAGTCGATTATTCTGCTCAAAAATGAGGGAAATACGTTACCGTTTAGTAAGGATGTCAAGAGAATTGCATTGATCGGAAAACTTGCAGATATTTCATCCATTGGAGGATATTCTCCCCGCGGAGCAAAGGGTATGACGGTTTATGAGGCGCTAAAAAAAAGGTTTGGAGAGGATGTCCGGATTGATTTCATTCAGACAGGTATCTCCAGCCGCTTTACGGCTATTTCTCCTTCGGCGTTATCGAATCATTTGCATCCTGATGAAAAAGGCCTTTACGGAGAATATTTTGATCATGCAGATTTATCGGGTGCTCCTTCATACACTGCAATAGATCCGGAATTATCTACGCATTGGCATAACCTAAGTCCTGCACCGGGTATTGGGGCCAATCATTTTTCTATCCGCTGGACGGGATCTATCACCGTTCCGACGAGCGGGATTTATGAATTCAGCGTTACAGCAGATGATTATGCCCGTTTATATCTGAACAACGAATTGTTTATAGACAATTGGGGTGAAAACGCTGCCGGGAAAATCGGTAAAGCGAATATAATTTCATTACAGGGAAATCGTCCGGTACCTATAAAAGTTGAATTTGCCGAATTGGACGAAAACGCTTCGCTAAATATCAGGTGGCGTCTTGCCGAGGCCGCTGATGATCCTGATTATTATACGTATATGACGCGTGTTGCTGCTGCCGCCGATGCTGTAATCGTAGTAACGGGTGAAACCAGCCAGGAGGTAGGAGAAGGCAAAGATCGCCAGGATCTTAATATGCATACAGGCGATATGGAGATGCTTAAGGCTGTAGCCCGGTCGGGAAAACCGGTTGTAACGGTTCTTCTCAATGGGCGTCCTTTGGTATTTACACCTGTTGTTGAGGCTTCTACAGCTATTCTTGAGGCATGGTATCCCGGAGAGTTTGGGGGAGAGGCCATTGCCGATGTTTTGTTTGGCGATTATAACCCATCCGGGAAACTTACGCTCAGTATTCCCCGTTATCAGGGACAGGTTCCGGTTTATTATTCTAAACATCCTTCGTCACCTCGTTCTTATACGGATGGAAATGGAGAACCGTTATATTCGTTCGGACATGGTTTGAGTTATTCGACTTTCGAGTATAGTAATTTGAATATTTATCCGGAAAATCCTACGGTGAATGATAAGATTACGGTTTCTTTAAATGTAAAAAATACAGGAAGTGCGGACGGGACAGAAACCGTTCAGCTTTATGTACGTGATAAAATTGCAAGTGTGGCAACACCCGTAAAAGCATTGAAGGGGTTCTCTCAGGTTTTCCTTAAAGTCGGAGAAACAAAAACGGTAGAAATGGAGATCATTCCGTCAGAACATTTATGGTTAATCAATTTGGATATGAAACGCATAGTTGAACCGGGCGAATTCGACTTTATGATCGGAGCATCTTCGGTAGATATTAAGTTTACGCAAACGATAAGTTTGTCTGAATGATGATATATCCTTTTTTATTATTTTTTTTTCGTGAAATTTGTCGCATTTCTGAAAAGTTGGTGTGTATATAACAAAAGGCATATTGAAACAGACTTTAGATATGGAAGATAAAAAAGATAGCATACATCGTAAAATCGGGATGTTAATAGAACTGGATACTGATATTCAGGAAAATAAAAGAATAGACGTAGCCAAAGGATACAGGCAGGCCCGGTTGAAGATCCGGAAACAATCCCGGACTCAATGGATATTCCGGACATTGAACCGTGCGGCAGCTATTTTAGTTATTCCTCTTTTGACCAGCACATGTGTTCTTATGTATATGCAGCAAAATAGTGGAAAAAAGCCGGATACGGTTTTGATGGCTTATACGGAAATCTCGGCTGTACCCGGCGCCATTATTAAAGCAACCCTACCGGATGAGTCGGAGGTCTGGCTGAATAGTGGTACGACATTGCGTTATCCGAATCAGTTTGCATCTGATAAACGAGAGGTTGAATTAGCCGGAGAAGCTTTTTTTGAAGTGAAAGTCAGCATGGATCATCCTTTTGAAGTACTGACTCCTTCCGGAATGAAAGTGATTGCACTTGGAACGGCTTTTAATGTGAATGCATATGAAGATGAGGCCGTTTTTGAAACTGTTCTCCGGAATGGACGTGTTGAAGTAGTCCGGGGAGTACAAAAAGTAACACTTTCCCCGGGTGAAATTGCCGTTGATGACAGATTGTCCGACCGGTTACACAAATCGTCGGTTAATGTGGATGAAAAAACGGGTTGGAAAGAGGGTTTACTGATTTTCAGAAACACTTCGCTGGATGATGTCTTTAAAAGGCTGGCAAGGCACTATAGTGTAGAGATTGTTCTGCATAAAGAAACACAGGTCGACTACCGTATCCGGGCGACTTTTTCAACCGAAACGCTTGAACAGATATTGGATGTATTAAAAATAGCGACTCCTATCACCTGGTCAACGGAAAAAATGCCACAAAATAAGGATCTTACTTACCCACAAAAACGTATAGATGTGTGGATAAAGTAAAATAGCAGGAAAACACCCCGAAATATGTATAACTTAAAAAGAATGCCTATGAGAAATGCTGTTAATTAAAAGAGTAAA
>JAIRSF010000228.1 GCA_031255595.1 Tannerella sp. | reverse complement strand
CTGCCTCACGGGACGTCTTACCGGGCGCTGGTCTTGCCGCCTCAGGATGTGATTCGTCCGGCAGTATTTGAAAAGATTGCGCGTTTCGCCGAAGCGGGACTGCCGGTGATTGCCACCGTTCGTCCGGTACGTTCGCCCTCGCTGGAAAATTATCCCGAAGCCGACCGGCAAGTGCAGCAAATTGCCGCCCGACTTTGGGACAACCAAAAAATCCTTCAGACGACTGTCGCCGACCTCTTCAAAAACGAACTCAAGTTACCGCCCGATTTCCTTGCCACATCGCCCTCCCTCCAGTATTCGCACCGGAAAAACGGCTCCGTAGATCTCTATTTCGTGACCAACCAGTCGGACGAACGTGTTCAGGCCTCGCCCGTCTTCCGCGTATCGGGCAAACAGCCCGAATGTTGGGATCCGGTGACGGGAAAAATGCGTGCCTTACCGGCTTACGAATACGGCAGCGACGGGCTGACGACGTCCGTTCCCCTGCAATTGGAAGCGAACGAAAGCCTGTTCATCGTCTTCCGCAAAGACGCAAAGCCGTCGACACAGAACAGCCTCGCCGCCAATTTCCCCACGCCGAAGATCGTGACCGAAATTCATTCACTGTGGACAGTCACCTTTGAGTCGGACGAGGTCAAACGCGGCCCCGCCCAGCCGGTTAAGTTCGCACAACTGACAGACTGGTCGAAACATTCCGACGAGCGGATCAAATATTTCTCCGGTACAGCCGTTTACAAAACCTCGTTCGACCTCGCTCAGCGTCCGGACGGCAACGGCGAACTGTATCTGGATCTGGGCAAAGTGTCGGCGATGGCCAAAGTCCGCATCAACGGCCAATACGCCGGCGGCGTCTGGACGCCACCTTACCGCTTGGACATCACGTCGTTCGTGCGTAAGGGCCGGAACGAAGTCGAGGTTGAGGTAGTCAACACGTGGGCAAACCGCATCATCGGCGACCGTCAGTTACCTGCCGAGCATCAAAAACTCCGGATCAGCCGAGGCCCCAACGGCGACCTGTACGAATCCGGCTTACTCGGCCCCGTCCGCCTCGTTTCCATCTATTGACGGAACAAAGAGAAACCGGTCATTGTTCAGCAACGGAATGTTGCAGCAATGACCGGTTTTCTCTTTTTACCTGCCAACATACTCGGGCAAACAAAAGTTCTGAACCGATGGATTGAAAATCCATCGTATATGAGTTTTCTAAAACTCAGGTTTTTGCGAACGGCCTCTCGCAGGCGCATCGTATGGTTCGCCGCCACAAATCCGGTTAGCCGGACATTTTAACGGCGCGCACTACTTTTAATACCTGGTTATTCGGGCCATATATGCGAAAGAAATACAAGCCCGGCGCCAAAGAGGACGTATTAATCGTCCTGTCCGGATGATTCACGACTAAACAAATTTTTCCCGATACGGAAACAACATCTACGCGTGTAACGGCATCAAACCCTTTCAGGTTGACGGAGCCGGAAAATCGTGTCGGATAGATATCTGCGATTTCATCTATGTTTTCTCCATTATTTACTATCGTGATGTAGGCTTTGTCGCTTTTCTCGCTTTCGATATTATCTCCATAGAAGGCGGAAATTGTATAATAAAAGGAAGGCGAGGTAGTGCCTCTGTCTATGTAATGAGTAGAGGGAGTATACACGTGCTGGTAAACGGAGTTGCTACGATAGATCCGATATTTTGTCACTTCCGGAAATGCCGACGGTACGGAATTATACGGAGATACGGAACTAGGAGATACGGAAGTGTTACGGATCGCCCTTTTTACCTTGCGAGGCCCGGCATTTTTCGTTTTAATCATCTCCCCGGCATCACGCCTCAACCTGTTTTTATTATTTCCGCACGCATCGCCTATTGTCCCGGACTCGGAAGAAACGATGGCGGAAATAATAAAATTATAATTGAAGTCATCGGGATCATTTTCGTCATAAAGCGTTTCCCAATTTTCTCCATCCACAGAACAAACATTACCTTTCCCATTCACCGCCGGGCCGTTGTCGCTTACCGCAGGATATTCGCTTCCTACGTATGATATATAGATAGCGACAATCAATGATTTAGATCCGTCAATCGTAAAAGGTTCATTCAACATAACGGTATTAATTTCCGAATAATCCAATGAGGAGGAGTCAACCGGTTGCCGGTATACACAATCCCCCTGAGATACATAAATTTCATAGGTATTGTTTTTCATAGGAGCAAACCGAACCGCTTTTATTGTCTTCTCATGCAGCGGATTTATTTCTTCGGAAGACCATTTCTGGCCATAATAGAAAGATATAGAGTTTTCAAAACCTACGATCCATTCAGGTTCCATTGTACCCCAATAGATCGTTTGTTCATAAACCGGCGCACGCCAGCTCAATGTCACTTCATTGCTTGTATCCATACGCTCGGCGCGTAAATCGGAAGGCGCTTTAAATTCTACATATAACAGGGTTGTAGAAACAAAAGGCGATTCCTGTTCATCTGCGTAAATAGCGGAAACCGAATAGATCAGCGTACCGTTAACCGGAGCCGGATCTACAAAAGAAGAACCGGTCGCCTGGCCTATCTTTTGATTATGGCGGTATATATTATAGCACAAGGGCGTTTCCGTACTCTGCGGAGCGTTCCATCTCAAAAGAATACTATGTCCCTGATTCTCGGCCGTCAAATTAACCGGAACCGGTTTGGATACTTTCTGATGAAAACGTCCGGCTAAGGTTTCTACACCGGAGCCAACGGGATCAAGCCAGATATCCATGTGGGTGGAATCGGCCTTATAATGATTCCAGTGATAACTTATTTTTCCATAAAGATTAAGACCAGCCGGAAGCAAACAGGAGGAACTACCTCCTGAAAGTGTCCCGACTACCAGTTTATTTTCATTATACAGGGGCGACCCCGAAGATCCACCTTCCGTAACCCCATGCCCATTCGCGGTCTGCTGAAAAGTCACATTCCAGTGTGCAGACCTGGTACCTGTAAATTCAGTCGCGTTAAATGTTGCCTCTTTTGCCGGAGTACTGTAAGTGGATATTTTCTTGTAATCACCTTGTGGATGGTGTATACATACGCCGGAGAACGCCGGCATATGCCTTCGATCCCATCCATTGAAGAAGACATCGTATGATTCGGGAATCATTTGGTTCAGTTCCAGAAGCATCCCGTCGGATCCATTCTCCAGACCCGTCTTAACAAGTATTTTACAACCTGTCATCGTTTTTGATACGGCCGACAGGGAAGTTTCGCTGCAATCTTCGCGTTCGCGATGAAAATAAAACGACCATTGCTCCAAGTCCTTTTCATCGACGAACAGATCCTCATCATAAGCGCAATGAAGAGCCGTCAGGATCAGCGGCTTAAAATCTTCCGCGGTATTGTTCATTAAAGAACCGGTACACATATAACTCGATCTCCCGATCCTTTGAACCATATAACACACACTCTTTTTCTCATTCTGCCAGGCGAGGCCTTCTTCACAATTAATGTTCACCATGCAAGATCCCGAAGCCTTGCGCAGGGACACTCCTGTAAATGTTTCCAGCGCGGAAACGTTATATCCATATCCTATGTCACTGATATGTATACGCGGTTTTTCTTCACTTGTTTCCGACGCAACATATTCGAGGATTAGTTCATCTCCTCCCACAAATTCAGTCGCAAAAAGTCCTCCGGAAGGGTGGGTGTTATGGGTATAAGCTCCTAAGAGCTGGGTCTTATCCGCATTGTAAATAAACAGTTTCCCGCCTTCCGGTATGTAAAAATCCTGATAGTACAGCATGACCGCGACCGCGTCCGCTGTTCTGAGGTGCAAACGCCAGACGTGTTCCCCGCCGGGAAAGGTCGTCCGGGAACCGGAATTTTCCATCGTATAATCTACCGCGATGAGTTTGGCTACCGGCATGGGCGTTCCCTCGCGGGCGCGCCAGTGGTCGACCTCCTGCAGGTCTTTGAC
>JAIRSF010000063.1 GCA_031255595.1 Tannerella sp. | reverse complement strand
AATAACGAAGTGATGGGCGCCGTCGATATGGCCGTAGGAGAAGCGCTGGGTTATTTTCTGGAAGAACATCCGAAAGAGGCAAAAACGATTGTGGACAAGGTGATCCTGGCCGCAACCGCACGTCAGGCGGCACGAAAAGCGCGCGAGATGGTGCAACGAAAATCGCCCCTTACGGGCGGAGGATTACCCGGAAAGCTGGCAGACTGTTCCTCCAAAGATGCGGCGGAATGTGAATTGTTCCTTGTCGAGGGAGATTCGGCAGGCGGAACGGCCAAACAGGGGCGCGACCGTAATTTTCAGGCGATCCTGCCGCTGCGCGGAAAGATTCTGAATGTGGAAAAAGCGATGGAGCATAAAGTGTTTGACAGCGAGGAGATTCAGAATATCTATCGCGCGATGGGCGTTACGATCGGAACGGAAGAAGATCCGAAAGAACTGAATCTCTCCAAACTGCGCTACCACAAAGTGATTATCATGACCGATGCCGATGTGGACGGAAGCCACATTGCCACGTTGATATTGACGTTCTTCTTCCGCCGTATGCGCGGGTTGATCGAGAAAGGGTATGTGTATCTGGCAACTCCTCCGTTATACCTCTGCAAGAAAGGCAAGACGGAAGAATATTGCTGGACGGAACAACAACGCCAGAAATTCATCAATACGTATGCGGGAGGAAATGAAGGTCAGGTACATACGCAGCGTTATAAAGGGTTGGGGGAAATGAACGACCACCAGTTGTGGGATACGACGATGAATCCCGAAAACCGCACCCTGAAACAAATCATGATCGACAATGCAGTAGAGGCCGATTCTACTTTCGCCATGTTAATGGGAGAAGAAGTGGCGCCCCGCCGCGAGTTTATCGAGGAAAACGCCACGTACGCCCGCATTGACGCTTGATATTCAGATTGTTATTCTCGACGGGACGATCCGGCAGATTGCTCCTGATGACAATAAAGCAATGTAAAAACAAATCCGATGTCTTCCATTCTGAATTTTCTGCATAAAAAGGTAGACGACAGCACTTCTGACGGCTCCTACAGGCGGCCGGTCATTGGTATTTCCGCGAATCGTAAAGAGGGCGTGTCCTGTATTACCGATCCTTATTATCAGGCCGTCGTCTTAGCCGGCGGTGCGCCGGTCTTGTTGCCTGTGACGACGGACATCCACGCATTGGCTACGGTTGTGGACCGGATAGACGGACTGATCCTTTCCGGCGGTGGCGATCCGGATCCCGCTTACCAGAACGAAGAGCCGATCAAGGAAATCGGAGATGTGGACACGTACCGCGACGAATATGACTTTTTGCTGTTGAGACTGGCATGTAACCGTCAATTGCCGATATTCGGCATCTGCCGGGGTCATCAGGTGATCAATGTCGCTTTCGGCGGAACGCTTTATCAGGATATCTATACGCAATATGCCGAAAAAGTATTGAAACACAGCCAGAAAAAACCCCGCGAGATCGCGACCCATACGGTACTTCTTACCGACATTCCTTCCAGGCTGAGGCAGGCTTTCGGTCATCCCGAAATGTTGACGCTCCCTGTCAATTCCTTTCATCATCAGGCGGTAAAGGAGGTTGCGCCCGAATTTATTGCGACGGCGACGTCGCCCGACGGCTTGAATGAGGCGATGGAACATGCGGAATATCCCGTTTTCAGTGTCCAGTGGCATCCCGAACCGATGGCGGTTGCCGGCAATGAAGTGATGTTGAACCTGTTTCGTTATCACGTAAATCAGGCGGATGTATTTGCAAAAGCAAAAGCGTTGCACCGCCGGATCCTTACGGTCGATTCCCATACGGATACGCCGATGCTTTTCCAATCCTTCGATCCGGGACGCAAAGAAGGAGGCAAGGTGAATCTCCCTTTGATGGAAGAAGGGCTTTTGGATGCCGTATTTATGGCGGCTTACCTTCCGCAGGGAGCGCGCGACGAGGTTTCCCTGAAAGAGGCTTATACATACGCCATGGAGCGGATTTCAAAAGTAGTCGCTCAAACGGCTTTGTATCCGGGGCGTATGGGCATAGCCCGCACGCCGGAAGACGCCCTGCAATTGAAAAACGAAGGCAAAAAAGCCGTTTTTATCGCTCTTGAAAACGGTTATGCGATCGGTCGCGATCTCCGGAACCTGAAACGGTTTAAGGACGCGGGCGTGTCGTATATAACGCTGTGTCATAACGGAGATAATGATATTTGCGATTCGGCTGCCGGCCGGGGGGAATGGGGCGGTCTAAGTCCTTTCGGAAAAGAGGTCGTGAAAGAAATGAATCGGTTGGGGTTGATGATTGACGTTTCGCACGCCGCCGATCAGACGTTTTATGAAGTGTTGAAACACAGCAACCGGCCGGTAATAGCTTCTCACTCCTCTGCAAGAGCGTTATGCGATCATCGCCGGAACTTAGATGACGACCGGATTCGTGCGCTCGCTTCGCAGGGAGGCGTGATTCAGGTCTGTCTTTATAAAGGATTTATTCATGAGGATGCCGATAAAGCCTCGTTAAGCGACGTAATCAGGCATATTTGCCATATCGTTGATATTGCGGGTACGGATGCGGTTGGGATCGGTTCCGATTTTGACGGCGGCGGCGAAGTGACCGGTTGCCGGGCTGCCAACGAATTGATGCAAATAACGATGCGCCTGATCGCGGAAGGATTCGACGCCGGCGATATTGCAAAGATCTGGGGCGGCAACCTGATGCGGGTCATGCGGAGCGTACAGGAAACAGCCGCCGACGGAGGATAGTTGGTACGGATTGTTTCGGTTTGCCGGAAATGAGCCTTGTATGAAATATGGATTAAATAGATCGTAGTAGGATATGAAAAAGTTTGTTTGTTTGATTTTGGGAAGTTTATTTTTGTCGTGTTGCAGTCGGAAAAGCGCCACCGGAGAAACAGACGCGTCGGCCAAATCCACATTCTATTCAAATGCCGGAAATGTCGGGGAGGTGGAAAAAGCCGGGGATGTGCCGGTTTTTGATGCGGATAGCGCCTATTCTTATGTAGCGAAACAGGTCGCGTTCGGGCCGCGTGTTCCGAATACGCCGGCGCACAAGGCTTGCGCCGATTACCTGGCGTCCGGGCTGAAACGCCATGGAGCGGAAATCTATGTGCAGGAAACTGTGCTGACGGCCTATAACGGAGATAAACTGCAGGCCCGGAACATCATCGGCGTATTTAATCCCGGAAGTCAAAAGCGTATCCTTTTGTTCGCTCATTGGGATTCGCGCCCTTACTCGGATCATGATCCCGACGAAACGAATCACCGGAAGCCTCTCGACGGCGCCGACGATGGGGCCAGCGGTGTGGGCGTCTTATTGGAGATTGCCCGTCAGATCGGCCTGAATAACCTTCGTACAGGGGTTGATATTATCTTTTTTGATGCGGAGGATTACGGTACTCCGGAATTTGTGCGGGAGTATAAAGAGGATACCTGGTGCCTTGGTTCGCAGTTCTGGGCTAAGAATCCGCATGTTTCCGGTTATAAAGCGGATTTCGGTATTTTACTGGATATGGTAGGCCATAAAGAGGCGACCTTTTATAAAGAAGGATCTTCTGTGTCTTACGCGGCGCCTGTTGTGGAGATGGTCTGGAATACGGCGCGAAACTTGGGTTATGGAAAATATTTTGTCAATGCAAAAGGCTCCAGAATAATTGATGATCATGAATATGTCATAAAAGGGCGCAATATTCCCTGTATCGATATCATTTACCTGAAACCCGATACGCCGCATGGATTCGGTATGCACTGGCATACGCAGCATGATACGATGGATCGTATTGATAAAAATGTATTAAAAGCCGTCGGTCAGACGGTTCTTGAGGTAATTTATAATCATTCGAAATAAAAAAGTTGTTTGTTATGACAATCAATGAAATACAGGACGAGATCATAGAAGAATTTTTGGTCTTTGATGATTGGTTAGATAAATATGCGTTACTCATCGACATGGGGAACGGATTGCCCCCGTTAGATGAAAAATATAAGACGGAAAATAACTTGATAGAAGGCTGCCAGAGTCGTGTGTGGCTGCATGCCGAGCAACATGACGGGAAGATTTTTTATCGGGGACAAAGCGACGCCGTCATTGTGAACGGGATCGTATCCCTGTTGATTCGCGTCCTATCGGATCATACGCCACAGGAGATCCTGCATGCAGACCTTTACCTTATAGAGCGTATCGGATTAAAGGAACACCTTTCGCCTATGCGTTCCAACGGATTGGTATCCATGCTTAAACAAATGCGATTGTATGCCTTGGCGTTCAGCGCCGGGAAGTAGTGTTTTAGGTAGTTTATAATGAAACAGCGTGTCATTTTATCTTTCATCCTATTCGGTTTTTTCATACCGGTTTTCTTTATACAGAAAATAATCTTTATTACTGTGCATGGATTACTCCATGGCGGGATTGGCGGAACGGACGTTTTGCAGATTCTTTATCATGGGCTGTCCATCGATATGTCGGTGAGCGGATACCTGACGGTGATCCCCTTTCTTTTTTTAATTGCGTCCGTTTGGATGCCGGTCAAACCGTTGGTGAAGATTTTTGATATCTATTTTGGTATCATGCTTTCCGTTATCGCGATAGTAACGATTATAGATAATATACTCTATTTTCACTGGGGATTTCATCCGGACACGACGATCTTATTGTATATCCGGGATATCCGGGCCGCTTTTGCCGGCGTTTCCGCTAAAGAATGGATATTCGGAATATTGACCGCCACTTTGTTGGCGCTCCTTTTTTATGCAGGATACGCGGTTACGATCCGAAAATTGTTGTTCCGGCTCGGTGCACCGCCGAACAAATGGGTGATCTGTCCGGTATGGCTGCTATTGGCCGGCGCTTTGTTTTTATCCATCAGGGGCGGGGTCACCGTTTCCACGATGAACATCGGGCGCGCTTATTTCAGCAACCGGATGCTCCTGAACCATGCGGCGATCAACCCGATATTCAATTTCATCTATTCACTCAGTAAGTTTGATGACTTCGCCCGGCAATATCAATTTTATGAAAAAGACGAGGCGGTGCAGGTGTTTAATCAATTAAATGCGTGGCCGGAAAACACGCCTCCCCTCCAGTTACTGCGTACCGGGAGGCCGAACATCCTGCTTTTTTTGCTTGAAAGTTTTTCGTATGATGTGGCAATGGATTCCGTTGTCGCCCCGAACATGAGCCGGTTTGCCGCTGAGGGCGTTTTGTTTAAGAACTTCTTTGCAAACGGTTTTCGTACGGACAGGGGAATCGTTTCCGTATTAAGCGGTTACCCTTCGCACCCTACGGCTGCTATCCTGAAATATCCGAAAAAAACGGAAACATTACCGTCCATACCCAAAAGTTTGCGACAGGCAGGATATACGAACCGGTCGCTTTATTACGGAGGCGACATTGATTTTGCCAACATGCGTTCCTTTTTTGTAGGAGCATGTGATATTCAGGATATTATATCGGATAAAAATTTTCCGGTCAGGGAGCGCCTGACCAAATGGGGCGTGCCCGACAGCCCACTGTTTGAAAGAATATACCGCGACCTTACGGAAACCGGGCAAACGGAACCGTTTTTGAAGCTTGCCCTGACGTTAAGCAGTCATGAACCTTTTGATGTACCGATCGATAAATTTGATGTACCGTACCTGAATTCGGTCAATTATACGGACGCCTGTATCGGAAAATTTGTAGCCGATCTCAAGGCGACCGCATTATGGGACAATACGCTGATCATATTGATAGCGGATCATGCCATGCAAGGTTATCCGCAGGGATTCGATGTATGTGATGAAGTGCGGTTTAAAATCCCAATGATCTGGATCGGCGGAGCTGTGAAACATCCTGCCGTTATTTCGGATTACGGTTCGCAAAATGACCTGGCGGCGACCTTACTGTCACAACTTCGGATAGACCGGGCCGATTTTCGGTTCAGCAAAGACATGCTTCATCCGCAAACCCGGAAATTTTCTTTTTATTCGTATGTAAACGGATTTTGTATGATGGATTCGTTAAATGGTTACTTGTATGACAATGACCGGCAAAAAGTGCTCCTGCAAAAAGGAGACCCGAATATGGAAAAACAGGCGAAATCATTTTTTCAGATGATGTACCTCGATCTCGGCAACCGGTAATTCCCCATTACCGGTTGCTGAAAAAGCTTACCCTATCTCCCTTATTTTGCGTAGCTTACGGAACGTGTTTCGCGGATGACGGTGATTTTGACCTGGCCCGGATATGTCATTTCGTCCTGTATCTTTTTAGCGATTTCACCGGAAAGAGTTTCTACATCTTTGTCGTTTATTTTGTCTGCTCCTACAATGACGCGCAATTCGCGGCCCGCCTGTATCGCATAGGTGTTGATTACGCCGGGGTAGGACATGGCTAATTGTTCCAGGTCGTTCAGGCGTTTGATATAGGCTTCGACGATTTCGCGTCGTGCACCGGGACGGGCGCCCGATATGGCGTCGCAGACCTGTACGATGGGGGCGATCATGGTTTGCATTTCCATCTCATCGTGGTGCGCCCCTATGGCGTTGCAGATGTCCGGTTTCTCTTTGTATTTTTCACAAAGTTTCATGCCCAGTATGGCGTGAGGCAGTTCCGGTTCGTCGTCGGGCACTTTGCCGATGTCATGCAGAAGTCCGGCGCGACGGGCTTTTTTCGGGTTAAGTCCCAGCTCGGATGCCATGGTAGCGCACAGGTTTGCCGTTTCCCGGGCATGTTGCAGCAGGTTTTGACCATAAGACGAGCGGTATTTCATTTTCCCTATCAGGCGGATCAATTCCGGGTGGAGGCCATGGATACCCAGGTCTATCGCCGTACGTTTCCCCGTTTCAATCACTTCTTCTTCGACCTGTTTCCTGACTTTACCGACTACTTCTTCGATACGCGCCGGATGAATACGTCCGTCCTGCACTAATTGGTGAAGCGCCAGGCGGGCAATCTCGCGGCGAACGGGGTCAAAGCCCGAAAGGACGATAGCTTCCGGTGTGTCATCAACGATTATTTCGATGCCGGTAGCCCCTTCTAATGCGCGTATGTTGCGTCCTTCACGTCCGATGATCCGTCCTTTCATCTCATCCGATTCGATCGGGAAAACCGTTACGGAGTTTTCAATAGCCGTTTCGGTCGCTACACGCTGTATGGATTGTACAACGATTTTCTTCGCTTCCATGTTGGCCGTCATCTTCGCATCTTCCATGATCTCGTTGATGTAGGACGATGCATCGGATTTGGCTTCGTCTTTTAATGATTCGATAAGGCGGTCTTTGGCCTCTTTGGCCGATAGTCCGGAGATCGCTTCCAAGCGTTCCACTTCGCGCTGGCGTATTTTTTCCAGTTCCTGCTGTTTCTTTTCAATGACGGCCAATTGACCGGACAGGTTTTCCTTTACGGCATCCACTTCCGCGTTTTTACGTTGCAGTTCTTCCTGCCTTTGCAAAAAGGCTGTTTCCCGTTGTTTCAGTTTTGCTTCCGCTGACTGGATTTTCGCGTTGCGTATCGTCACCTGTTTCTCCAGGTCGGCTTTTAGCTGGATAAATTTCTCTTTTACTTCCAGCATTTTGTTTTTCTTCATTACTTCGTTTTCTCTTTCTGCGTCTTTCAGCATTTTTTTGCGCCGCGATTTCGAAAGCATACGTGTAATGAACCACGTCAGTAACCCGCCGGCTATAAATGCGGCGAGCGTTGCTATTATATACAATACGTCCATTTTTTTATTTACTATATTAGTTCTACATAAATCATTAAAAAAAACACACACTACCCACAAAGACTTTCGCCTTTGAAGTTAGTGCGTGAATTTTTTTAGTTTAAATAATCACTCCTCTTTCAAAAAATCTTTTAACTCGTCGTTGAGTTGCTTTATTTTTGTTGTAAAAGGAATCGTGTCATTCTTCTTTTCCAGTTTCAGATGGCTGGTTGCAATATCTATCGCCATCATGACCAGTATATCTTCATCCGACAAATTCACTTCGGAGAAAGTTTGTTTGTACGCATTGAATTTTTCCCGCAATTGTTTGGTTGCTTCCCGGATTAATTCTTCTTCATCAGGATGTGCCTTTACAAGATATTTTCCTCCTCCGGGGATCACTTCCAGTTGTATCGGTATTTCGTCCGGCATAAATTAATCATTTAACATTAACAGGGCAATGCATCTATCTACTTCTCGCACTAACTTGTTAACCCGCTTACGTGCATTTTGAAATTCAGCTTCATCTTCGGCTAATCTGCGTGCCGTATACAGGTTTGTGTATTTGGCTTGTAATGCTTCAATCATTTGTTTGTTTTGCCGTATTATCTCGTCTTTCTCTTTTAAGGACCTTTCCAGATCTTCTATATGATGTTTTTTTTCGTCATATAGCTTGATGAGTTTGTGTATCCTGTTTTCAAATATAGCTAACAAATCATTTTCTTTTTCAGTCATTTGCTTCCAAGTTGAGTGCAAAAATATATTTTAATATTGAAAAAACCAACTTTTAGGCGTTTTTTATTCTTTTCATAGAGAAAAGGCGTAAAAAAAGGCTGTTCCTTTTTTCATAAAGGAACAGCCCGATCTTGTTACATCTCTATCTTCAAGCTAACCAAACATACAGATCATCATCGCTTTCGTCGAAAACGAGTTTGCCTTCTTTTGCCAACCATCCCAAAGCTGAGAATAATACTTTGTCCGCTTTGATTTTTGTAACTTTTTTCAGATCTTTTATTGACATCTTTCCGGTGGTGCTCAAAGCCGTCCACACCAATCCGGCGGTCGTTCCAATAGTTTCAGTAGTCATAGTAATAAAAATTTAAAAAACCAGGCGCAAAGATAGCAATTTTGGGGAATATGTGTATGTTTTCAATACTTTTTTTTCCTGCTACCGGTCATGTTCGGCGTCGGGATCGTTTTCCGGCCGGACGTCTTCTGTTTCCGGGTCAATGGGTAAACAGGTTATATCCATGTTTTTATGTACAATTTTCTCCGTATCCTGAAATGTTTCCCTGTTCAGTTCGTTCCAAAGCAGGTCTTTCAGCAGATCCAGTCCCTGGTGTGTAACCGACGAGATGAATGTATGCGGAATGTTTTCCGGCAGGTTTACGGAAAGCGCATCTTTCAGCTCTTTGTCCAACAGGTCGCTTTTTGTGATTGCGATCACACGACTTTTTTCCGCCAGGTCGGGGTTGTATTTCTCCAATTCGTTGTTCAATACTTCATATTCTTTTTTGATATCCTCGGCGTCTGCGGGGATCATAAAAAGAAGCAGCGAATTGCGTTCAATATGCCGGAGAAAGCGCAGTCCCAGTCCTTTCCCTTCGCTGGCGCCCTCGATGATACCGGGAATGTCGGCCATGATGAATGAGCGGTTGTCGCGGTATTTCACGATGCCGAGGTTCGGTTCTAACGTGGTAAAAGGATAGTTGGCTATTTTGGGCTTGGCGGATGTGATGACGGATAAGAGGGTCGATTTGCCGGCGTTGGGAAATCCTACAAGTCCGACGTCCGCCAGCAGTTTCAGTTGCAGGATGATATTTTTTTCTTCGCATGGCTCTCCCGGCTGGGCGTAGCGCGGCGCCTGATTGGTAGAGGTCTTGAAATGGATGTTTCCCCAGCCTCCCTTTCCTCCTTTGAGCAGGCGTACCGTCCGTCCGTCTTCTGTGACGTCGCACAGGTAATCGCCGGTATCCGCATCATATACAACCGTTCCGCATGGGACTTCTATATAGCGGTCTACCCCGTTTTTTCCCGTACTCCCTTTTGCGCTTCCGGCCTCGCCCGGCGTTGCGATGATATGGCGTTCGTATCGAAGGTGGAGCAATGTCCATAAATTGCGGTTTGCACGCAGGTATACGTGTCCGCCCCGTCCGCCGTCTCCGCCGTCGGGCCCGCCTTTGGGTATATATTTGGCTCTCCGGAAATGGGAGGAGCCTTTCCCTCCCTTTCCCGAGCAGCAATATATTTTGACGTAGTCAACAAAATTCGAATCGGCCATCGTTTTAATTTATATTGTCGGTTTGTGCAGTGTGTGCGCTTATCGCTTCTGTGATACGATGAAAAATATCATCTATCGTACCGGAGCCTTTTATGGCGACATGTTTCCCCTTTTTCCGGTAATGATCGGCAAGAGGGGCGGTTTGTGTGTGATACACTCTCAGGCGCGATTGGATGGTTTCCTCATTATCGTCGGCGCGCCCCGAACTTTTGCCGCGTTCGATCAGCCGTTTTACCAGTTCGTCGTCTTCGACCTGCAGATCCAACAGGAGAGAAACCGTCCATCCATGTTTCCGCAGGATGTCTTCGAGAGCCTCGGCCTGAGGTATGGTACGTGGAAATCCGTCAAAAATAACTCCTTTTGTATCTTCCGGCAAGCGGTGGAGCACTTTGTCGAGGATGTCGCAAATCAGGTCGTCCGGCACAAGCTGTCCTTTTTCTATGTATCCTTTCGCTGTCTTTCCGAGTTTCGTTTCATTTTTTATTTCTTCGCGCAGGACTTCTCCTGTAGAGATATGCGTCAGACGATAGCGTTCTTTAATTAAATCACTTTGTGTGCCTTTCCCGGAGCCGGGAGCACCAAAAATTACAATATTCAACATGTTTTCTATTATTAATGTATGTCGTCGGTTGTTCATTCATCATGAGTATTCCGCTTCATCATTCTACTATTTTGTAAATGCTGCGCAGTGAACGCCCGTAACCGTCATAATCAAGGCCGAATCCTACAATAAAGTCATTGTCTATTTCCATCCCGACGTAGTCCGGCTTGATGTCGCATTGAAGGGAGCCGGGTTTGAGAAATAAGGTCGCAAGGCGGACGTCGTTCACCCCTTCTTCGCGGAGCCGGTTCATTACATGCTGCATGGTAAATCCTGTGTCGATGATGTCTTCAAGCAGGATGATCGGACGAGCCTTGTTTTCAACACGTATCGGCAACAACTCTTTTACGATCCTGTCCGATTTGGTGCCATGATAAGATGAATAGGCGGCGAATATCAGTTCGTAAGTGGGCGACAATTTACTCATCAATTCCGCAACGAACATGTAAGCGCCGTTCAGGATGCCTACAAACAAAGGTTTCCGGCCTTCCACGTCGCGGGCAATATTGCCTGCAATCTTCGTGATTGCTTCCGTAATGTCGTGTTCCGGAATGTATGGGGCGAAAGTTTTATCTTTCAGTGTTATATATTTATTCATAACGAAGTTATATCAAAAAAATCGCCCCAAAGGTACGAAAAACAATTGATAAGTTTTTGATGTCGAGAATTAAAAAAAACATCTATTATTTTTGGATAATTAAAAATAGCGTCTATCTTTGCATCCTGAAAAAGTTTATTATGGCACAGCACATATTGCATAACAATTTGATTATTAGTATTATTTCTATTTTGTTGCTCTTGCGGCGAAATGAGAAGTGAGATGTGTGCCTGCCCCGTTAAGGATATAAAAAACCTTTCTCACGACGATGTTGAGAAAGGTTTTTTTTTTGAACCGGAAAATATTAAAAGAAGAATATCGTATGGACAGATTATTTATTTTTGACACGACCTTGCGGGATGGAGAACAAGTGCCCGGATGCCAGTTGAATACGGTGGAGAAAATACAGGTGGCGAAGGCGCTTGAGTCGTTGGGGGTCGATATTATTGAAGCCGGATTCCCGGTTTCCAGCCCGGGCGATTTTAATTCGGTCGTCGAGATCTCTAAAGCGGTTACGTGGCCTGTGATTTGCGCTTTGACACGAGGTGTGGAGAAAGATATTGATGTGGCGGCGGAGGCCTTGAGATATGCCCGGCATAAACGTATACATACAGGTATCGGGACGTCCGAATGCCATATACGGTATAAGTTTAATTCTACACCGGAAGAGATACTGGAACGCGCGGTCGCGGCTACCCGGTATGCAAAAAAATATGTGGAAGATGTGGAATTTTATTGTGAAGACGCCGGGCGTACGGATAATGAATATCTGGCGCGTGTCGTTGAGGCGGTTATAAAAGCCGGGGCGACCGTTGTGAATATTCCCGACACTACCGGGTATTGCCTGCCTTCCGAGTTCGGGGAGAAAATCAACTATCTGATGGAACATGTCGACGGTATCGACAAAGCGATCATCTCTACACACTGCCATAATGACCTGGGAATGGCTACGGCGAATACGATGGCCGGTATCGCAAACGGCGCCCGCCAGGTTGAGGTGACAATCAACGGAATAGGGGAGCGTGCCGGCAATACTTCGCTGGAAGAGGTCGCTATGATCTTGAAATGCCATAAGTACCTGGGAATAGAAACCCACATAAATACAAGGAAAATATATTCGACCAGCCGGATGGTTTCAAGCCTGATGAATATGCCGGTGCAACCCAACAAAGCAATTGTCGGCCGGAATGCGTTTGCTCATTCTTCGGGTATACATCAGGATGGCGTATTAAAGAATGTACAGACGTATGAAATCATGGATCCTAAAGATGTGGGGATTGATGACAGTTCGATCGTTCTTACGGCGCGGAGCGGGCGTGCGGCGTTAAAACATCGCCTTCACATGCTTGGCGTAGAGATGGAACAGGATAAATTGGATACGGTGTATCAGGATTTTCTGAAACTGGCAGACCGTAAGAAAGATATCGGTGATGATGATATCCTGATGTTGACCGGCGAAAGGCGCAAAGCGGCACACCGCATTAAGCTGGAATATCTTCAGGTCACTTCCGGCGTCGGCGTTCTTTCGGTTGCAAGCGTATGCCTGAATATCGCGGGCGAGAAGTTTGAGGCGGCCGCTTCGGGTAACGGTCCCGTTGATGCGGCTATAAAAGCCGTCAAGATGATTATACACCGTCAGATGACGATTCAGGAGTTTTTGATTCAGGCGATAGACAAGGGCAGTGATGATGTGGGAAAAGTGCACATGCAGGTGGCATACGACGGTAATGTTTATTATGGTTTTGCCGCGAATACCGATATTATTGCCGCATCGGTAGAAGCCTTTATTGATGCGATAAATAAATTTGTTAAATAAAGACCGTAACATAAGAGTTAGGGTTGTCTGTTATATATTTGCAAAAAAAAGACCGGTATATGAAAACATTATTTGATAAGATCTGGGACGCACATGTTGTTGAAATCGTAGAAAACGGCCCCACACAGTTGTATATCGACAGGTTGTACTGTCACGAAGTGACAAGCCCACAGGCATTCAACGGGCTTCGCGAACGGGGATTGAAACCCTTTCGCCCCGAACGTATTTTTTGTATGCCCGACCATAATACGCCTACTCACGATCAGGATAAACCGATCGAAGATCCGGTGTCGAAGGCGCAGGTGGATGCATTGGAAAAAAATACAACGGATTTCGGTTTGACTTATTTCGGCATGATGCATCCGAAGAACGGTATTATTCATGTCGTAGGGCCGGAGCGCGGCCTGACGCTTCCCGGAATGACGATCGTCTGCGGCGACAGTCATACTTCGACACATGGGGCGATGGGCGCTGTGGCATTCGGTATAGGGACGAGCGAAGTTGAAATGGCACTTGCCACCCAATGTATCCTGCAGCAAAAACCTAAGACGATGCGCATTAATATTGAAGGCGAACCGGGTAAGGGTGTGACGGCGAAAGATGTGGCGCTGTACGTGATCTCAAAGATGACGACCGGCGGCGCAACCGGCTATTTTGTGGAATATGCCGGTTCGACGGTGCGTGGCCTTACCATGGAGGGGCGGTTTACGTTGTGTAACCTGTCAATCGAAATGGGCGCCCGCGGAGGGATGATCGCCCCGGATGAGAAAACGTTTGCTTATGTCGAAGGACGTGAGTATGCCCCCAAAGGAGAGGCATGGGATAAAGCTATGACTTACTGGAAAACGCTGAAAAGCGAAGAAGACGCCGTTTTTGATAAGGAGGTCAATTTCAGGGCGGAAGATATTGAACCCATGATTACGTACGGAACGAATCCGGGAATGGGCGCCGGTATAACCCGGGCGATTCCTTTGGCTGATACTATGCCCGAAGCCGGACGTGTATCTTATCGGCGGTCGCTGGATTATATGGGGTTCAAAGAAGGCGATTTGCTGATCGGGAAACCGGTCGATTACGTTTTTCTCGGTTCCTGTACAAATGGCCGTATCGAAGATTTCAGGGCATTTGCTTCTATTGTGAAAGGCCGGAAGAAGGATCCCGCCGTAACGGCCTGGCTTGTACCGGGATCCTGGATCGTGGATGCGCAGATTCGTGAAGAAGGGCTTGATAAAATCTTTGAGGAGGCCGGATTTGAGTTAAGACAGCCCGGCTGTTCCGCCTGTCTGGCGATGAACGACGACAAAATACCTGCCGGGAAATATGCGGTTTCGACGTCTAACCGGAACTTTGAAGGTCGTCAAGGCCCCGGCGCCAGGACAATGCTTGCCGGCCCGTTAGTCGCCGCCGCCGCCGCTGTGACCGGAAAAATAACCGATCCGAGAATAGTTGATAGTGAATAGTTGATAGTGAATAGTTAATAGTGAATAGTTAATAATCGGGTACGTGATTGATGGTTAATAGTTGATAATCGGGTGTGTGGTTGATGGTTAATGGTTGATAATCGGGTATGTGGTTGATGGTGAATGGTTTATTGTTAATTTGTTAAATGAGAAGGGTTTTTTTTTTATGAAAGAGAAATTTGGAATATTGCGGAGTACATGTGTTCCTCTTCCTTTGGAGAACGTGGATACGGATCAGATTATTCCCGCTCGTTTTCTGAAAGCGACGACGAAAGAAGGATTTGGCGAGAACCTGTTTCGTGACTGGCGTTATGATAAACAGGGTAATAAGATCGGATCGTTTGTGTTAAACGATCCGAGGTACGGCGGTAAAATCCTGGTCGCCGGGAAAAACTTCGGAAGCGGTTCCAGTCGCGAACATGCGGCGTGGGCTATTGCGGGGTATGGATTTCGCGTAGTGGTGTCGAGCTTTTTTGCCGATATACATAAGAATAACGAACTGAATAATGGCGTGTTGCCGGTCGTTGTAAGCGAAACGTTTCTTGCGGAGTTGTTTGATTCGATAGGTAAGAATCCGAAGATGGAAGTCGAAGTGAATCTCCCGGAGCAAACCGTCACGAATCAGGCTACCCGTAAAAGCGAGAAGTTTGAGATAAACGGATATAAAAAGCTCTGTCTGATGAATGGATTGGATGATATTGATTTTCTGTTGACCAATAAGGCGAAGACGGAAGCTTACGAAAAAAGCAAGTCGGCTTATGACGCCTTTTTATAGGAGGTTACGGCTTGTTATGACGGAATGATAAGGATCGAATATATTTGTTGTAAAAATAATAACCTATGATAGAGATAATGGACACGACTCTTCGGGATGGGGAGCAAACGAACGGCGTCGCTTTCTCCGCCCATGAGAAAAGATCGATAGCACGCTTATTGATTAATGAGCTGAATGTAGATCGTATTGAGATTGCTTCAGCCCGCGTGTCCGAAGGAGAATTTGAATCGGTCAGGCGGATATCGGAATGGGCCGCCAAAGCAGGATTTCCGGATCG
>JAIRSF010000058.1 GCA_031255595.1 Tannerella sp. | reverse complement strand
TGTATAGAAGGATGTCCTGTTGGGATACACATCCCCACGTTTATAAAAAATATCGAACGGAGAGCCTTTCTCGAAGCGGCCAAAGCGTTGAAAGAAACAAGCGCCTTACCGGCCGTTTGCGGTCGCGTATGCCCGCAGGAGAAACAATGTGAAAGCAAATGCATTCACCTGAAAATGAAAAAGGAACCGGTTGCCATCGGCTATCTCGAACGTTTCGCAGCCGATTACGAACGCGAAAGCGGAAACATCTCCGTACCTGAAATCGCGTCTAAAAACGGCATAAAGATTGCCGTTGTCGGTTCCGGACCTGCCGGCCTGTCTTTTGCTGGAGATATGGCCAAACAAGGATATGAGGTGACCGTATTCGAAGCTTTGCACGAAATAGGAGGCGTACTGAAATACGGCATACCGGAATTTCGCCTGCCCAATGAGATTGTTGACGTGGAGATCGACGTCCTCCGGAAAATGGGGGTCAGGTTTGTTCCGGACTGCATTGTCGGGAAAACGATCGGTTACGACGATCTTCACGAGGAAGGCTTTCAGGGCATATTCGTAGCCAGTGGCGCCGGATTACCCAATTTTATGAATATACCGGGTGAAAACTTAATCGGCGTCATGTCATCAAACGAATACCTGACACGCGTCAACCTGATGGACGCCGCCAATCCCGACAGCGACACACCTGTACTGAAGGGAAAAAACGTCGTCGTCGTCGGTGGCGGCAATACCGCCATGGACTCCGTACGTACAGCCCGCCGGCTGGGTGCAGACCGTTCCATGATCGTCTACCGCCGGAGCGAAGAAGAAATGCCGGCGCGTGTTGAAGAAATTAAGCATGCCAAAGAAGAAGGCGTGGAATTTCTGACGTTGCATAATCCGGTGGCGTATCTGGGCGATGAAACCGGTCAGGTACGGCAAATGCGTTTGCAGAAGATGAAGCTCGGAGAACCGGATGCCTCCGGTCGCCGCCGCCCTGTTCCGATCGAAGGCGCTATCGAAACAATCGATGTAGATGAAGTGATCGTGAGTGTCGGCGTATCTCCTAATCCGCTTATCCCAAGAGAGTTCGGCGGACTGGAAATCAGCAAATGGGGTACAATCACAGTCCACGAAGACACCATGCGCTCCTCGTTGCCGGACGTATATGCCGGCGGCGATATAGTACGCGGCGGTGCGACAGTGATTCTTGCCATGGGCGACGGCAGGAAAGCCGCTGCCGCTATGCACGAACAATTATCTTCCGGAAATTGAGGGCGTACCGAAAGTTTCGGAAAATTCCGGGACTTTTGCTGACACATCCCCTCATTGGGAAATAGGCCGACGGCTAAAGGATTGTTTTTATCGCGTCCAAGGATTGCACGTTGTAGGTCGGTTCAAAGTTCCGGGGCGGTAAGCCGTCCGGGTTATACCATACCTGATCCATTCCGGCATTTTGTGCGCCGATGATGTCGGCCTCCCAACTGTCGCCGATCATGAGAGATTCGCTGCGGCGGGAGTTCGTGTTTTTCAGGGCAAAATCAAAGATTCTTTTGTGCGGTTTTTGAACGGAAGCGTCTTCCGACAGGATGATGCGTTCAAAATAGGAGGCGAAACCGCAGTTTTGCAATTTCAACGATTGTATTTCACGAAACCCGTTCGACAGGATGAAAAGACGATATCCTCCGGTATACAGGTATTCGAGCAGTTCTTTCGCACCCGGTACGGTGCGTGTTTTTTGAGTGGAGCGCCGGAGGAAATCGTTGTTTAATTTCAGGGCGTATGCTTTGTCGTCGATACCCATGGGGCGCAACACATGCAACAGGCGCTCGAAGATAAGTGTCCGGCGGTCTATTTCATGATTCCGGTATTGCTCCCATAACAATAAGTTATGGGGCATGTACCGGTCGAAAAATGCATCGAAAGAAGCGTAGTGCCGTCCGAAATGATATGCATCGTAAATCTCCTCAAGGCACTCTTTGTTATTGTGGTAAGTATCCCACAACGTATCGTCGAAATCGAAAAACAGGGATTTATATTTAGTCCTGTTGCGCATTAGCCGACTTCGATCACTAAGTATTTGCTTAAACTCCAGAATCTTTCCGGGTTGTCTATTTCCAACGTCAGGTTTCCTTCGTTGTCTTTGAAAAAATTATAGGAATCTTCGGGATGATTGGTTTTTATTTTTGCTTTGGATGCGTACAGCGGAATGGTGGTAACCTGGCGCTTGTCGATCGTAATGAAATATTCCTTATTAAATTCACCCTGCAACGCCTTCGATTTGGAAAATAAACCGCCTCCGGTAAGGATATGCTGTTCCTTCAATTCCTTTTTCGTCCCGAAACAATAGTATGCCATGTTCAGGGCTTTATCCTGATCGCTGATACGCTCGGACTGGCTTTCATTAAAATCCCGGAGTATCTCCATATCGATATTCAGCGCTTCGACCTTTCCGGATAATTCCGTTATTTGCTGCTCTTTGCGGTTCAGTTCATTTTGTAGCTGAACGATAAATTCGGCCTTTTCATTGACGTCTTTCGTCAGGCGGTCGATTGTTTTTTGCAAAGCGGAAGAATGTACACTGCTTTCATTCAGCCTTTTCTGGAGTTCCGCCAGTTGTTGTTTGTTTTTCTTTAATGTTTCGACGATAATCGCCATGTTGTCTTTTATCTGTTCGCGTTTGGATCCCGACAGTTCCGCGTCTTTTTGAATATCGAGGTATTTCTCGGTTTCCCGAACCGATTTGATATCATTTTCGATTGCGTTTAAAAGGCTCAACATATCGTCCATTTCAACTTCCCTTTTCTTTATCTGAAGTTTCAGGGAGTCGTTATCCGTTCTCATTTTTTTATATTCTGCAGAATTTTCCACACATGCCGTAAACAGAACGATACATGCGCACGCAGCTAAAACTTTCTTCATGACTGTTTTTATTTAATTGTTAATTATCTTTTCCTGCCTTCGAGGATGATTACAAATTCACCTTTCGGTTCTTTTGTTGAAAAATAACGAATCGCTTCTTCCAGATTGCCGCGTACCGTTTCTTCAAAGCGTTTGGAGATCTCGCGTGAGATGGAAACCGCACGATCTTTGCCGCATACTTCGGCTAACCGGATAAGTGTTTTAACCAACCGGAACGGCGATTCGTAGAGAATCGTTGTCCGTTCGTCGTCCGCAATCTCCTGCATACGTGTCCTAAGACCTTTTTTAAGCGGAAGGAAACCTTCGAAGCAAAACCGGTCGTTCGGCAATCCGGATACGACTAATGCGGGGACAAAAGCGGTTGCTCCCGGCAGACATTCCACCTCAACACCTTTTTGCACACATGCACGTACGAGCAGAAAACCGGGGTCTGAGATCGCCGGCGTTCCGGCATCCGATACCAATGCAATGTTTTCTCCGGCTTTGATGCGTTCCGCCACTTGTTCAACCGTTTTGTGTTCGTTGAATTTATGATGCGACTGCAGCCGGTTTTGTATTTCGTAATGTTTGAGCAAAACACTCGTTGTCCGCGTATCTTCCGCTAAGATGAGATCCGCTTCTTTTAGTACGCGGATAGCCCTGAATGTCATATCTTCCAGATTTCCTACCGGGGTTGGGACAACTGTAAGTTTCGCCATTATTACAAAAATCTTATCTCTAATATTTTAATAAAACCCTTCACCGTCGGATCAGTGAAATCCCAATGCAACTTTTCTTCCAGAAACAGGATGGATTCTCTATATGAAGTTTTGCCGTTCAACGCTGTGATCACTTTATTCATCACATCTTCGTTCCCTCCGAACAGTTCACGACGGTAAAGAAAACGATCATTCAGGCTGAACGCTTTCCGCAGATCGGATAACTTCCGCTTTTCCATCGCATCGTTTATGGACGGGGGAGCGCTACCTTCCGCAGGGATTCCGTTGGAAGTGTTTGCGGCGGCTTCAGGTTCCGGCGTTTTGCTTATTCCGGAGGTCGTCTGTGCGTCCGGACGCAGCAAACGTGTTATCCGCCCTGCCGACGATTCGGGTATGGTGATCGTAGACTTTGCGGTCGTTTTTTTAACCGTTTCGGGCGTAGCTGTAGCTACTTCCGAAGGTTTTTTTTCCGTAGAGGGCTTTGTTGACGGCGTTAAGATGGGCGCTTCTATGATTTTAGGCGCCGACTTTTGAGGGGACGTGTCTGTTTGATTTTCGGCAGGAAACGGCGTTTCGGGTACCGACTGAGGTAAAGTTTCGCCGGAAGGCCTTTCCGTATTTACAGTAAAAGGAGAATCTGTGGCGGGTTTCACCTCCGGGGAGAACGTCTTTTGAACCGGTTCTTTAGGCGCTTCCGGTTCTTTAGGCGCCTCCGGTTTTTTAGGCGCCTCCGGTTTTTTAGGCGCTTCCGTTTTTTTAGGTGCTTCCGGTTCTTTGGAAATACCCAAACGGCTCAGGAATGAAACTTTTTTCTGTTTATCTTCCCGTTGCCCGTCCGTTTTTTCCTTTCTATGGGGAGCCGGTTCCGCCACAGGTGTTTGTTTTGCCGCCTCCGGTACGGAGGGGTTGACCGGAGGCTCGGCAGACGGGACGTCTATATGACGCATTTGCCGGTGAATGGATAAGATCAGCGCCTGATGTTTTTTCATTTCCGAAGCAAACCGTTCGACCTGATCCGCTTCCAACTCATGAAAATCATTTTGTATCGTTTGCATCAGGTCGAACGCCCGGCTGAAAAACGATACGGGATAATTTTCCGCATCCATCATGCTATTCGTTAAATCATTTAATATCCGAATATCAGAGATGATCTGTTGTAGTTTATCATTATTCGCCATAATCCTAAAGTATTTTGCCGTAATACAAAGAATGTGCCACGTATTGCGCACACTTATCGGCAAAGATATAATTTGTTTTTGTTAAAAACGAATAATTCATCACAATTAATTGTTTTCGCCATTCCCTAATCTCCAGTTTACCAGATAAAGGCGTTTAGTTGCACGTGTGAAGGCGGTGTACAGCCACCTGTAGAAATCTTCTCCCATCATTTCTTCCGTAACATATCCTATATCCAGAAAGACATTACTCCACTGTCCGCCCTGCGCCTTGTGGCATGTGACGGCATACGCATATTTCACCTGTATGGCATTGAAATAAGGGTCTTCTTTTATTTTTTTTATGCGCTCGGATTTCGTCCGTATGTAGGCGTAACCTTCGGATACCGAAGCGAATAATCGGTCGTTTTGCTCTTTTGACAGGGCCGGCGATTCGCTTTGAAGCGTATCCGGCATGATTTTCAATTCCATCTCCGTATCGTAGTCTTCGAAACGCACTAAAACCGTACAAAACCGGAAACCATACATTTCTTCCGTACGCCTTACGCGTAAAACCTGCACCATTTCTCCGTTTGCAATAAACTCATGATCTTTGTGCGCTTTGCTCCAGAAGTAATTGTTTTTAACTACCATCAGGCGGTCGCCGGACGATAGTTCTTCTTCGCGATACAGGATCCGGTTGCGGATGCCGTTATTATAGATGTTGGCGTTTTTATTGGAGCGGCAGATGATTATGGTATCATCCATCCCGTCGCGGCTGTATGCCGATGATATTTCTTCGATGAGTTCGCTTCCGTTGATTTTTTGAATATCAGTGAAATGTTCCGTCCGGATTTTCGGATACATATCAATTTTTCCCTTGCGAAGGGCTTCCCGTATATGGGTAGCATTCAGGAGAATACCCGAATCCTGTTGTTGGCGGACTACTTGCGTGAGTTGTATTTCGGTAACTTTCAGGTGGTATTTTGCCAAATATCCGACACTCAGGGCGGGGCTGTACGTGAGGGTGACGGGAGGTAGCTGCGCCGGATCTCCCGTCAGGATCAACCGGCAATTTTCTCCGGTATATATATAATGTATTAAGTCGTCCAGCAGATAGCCGCTACCGAAAACGGCCGTCCCCGTATACTCGTTCGAGATCATGGAAGCTTCGTCTACGATAAAAACCGTATCTTTGTGCAGGTTGTCCGAAAGGGAAAAACCTGAAAATTCATGCGAGAAGCTTTGCTGGCGGTAAATCTTTTTATGAATGGTAAAGGCGCTGTGGTGTGCGTATTCCGAAAAAACTTTTGCCGCCCGGCCGGTTGGGGCCATCAGGACGGCCTTTTGATGCAATGCGTCCATCATTTTTACCGTTGCGCCTAACAAAGTTGTTTTGCCGGTACCCGCATATCCCTTCAGGAGCAAGATTCGGTCGCTGTCGTGAGATACTAAAAATTCCGACAACGCTTGCATGGCCAAATCCTGCTCTGGGGTCGGTTTGAACGGGAATACTTCGGCTATTTTTTGCCGTATAAAATGATTTATCATAAAAAATGAAATTATTTTGCGGATAAAGGTAGTTATTTAAAATATTCTTTTTTATATTTGCGGAACGAATTAAATTTTAAAAAAGCAAGATATAATTATTATGAAAGTCGTACTTAGAATTTTACTGGTGGCAGCTATTGTAGTTCTTGTATACATGTGTGTACAAAGTATTATGACGCCCATTAACTTTGAAAAACAACAGAAGAGTCGTGAAAAAGCAATCGTGGAACGTTTGGTTAACATTCGTGACGCTCAGATCGGGTTCAAAAATGTACATGGCCTCTATGCCGGAAACTTCGATGAACTACAGAAATTTCTGAATGAGGAAAAACTTCCGTTCCTTATTAAAGAAGGAGAATTGACGGATGACCAATTGAGAGATGGCATGACGGAACAGGAAGCAGTCAAAAAGGGTATTATCCGGCGTGATACAACGTGGGTATTAGCTAAGGATACGCTTCTGAGTCCGGGATATGATGTTTCCCTGATCAGCAAAGTGCCCGGATTTGAAAATTATATATTTTCATTAGATACAGCGACGATCACCTCATCTTCCGGTTATACGGTACCTGTGTTTGAAGCGGCTGTTTCTTATGATATATATTTAGGTGATCTGGATGCGCAGTTGTTGTATAACCTGAAAGACAAAATGACGAAACTGAACCGTTATCTTGGACTTCGGGTAGGTTCTATTACGGAAATCAATAATAACGCGGGAAACTGGGAGCAATTTTAAACAATTATTATGATAATACGTGTTCCTAACACGCTGAATGTAAATAATTCGGAAAAATATAATGTATCCATCCGGCTATGGCCGGATGGACTTTCTTTTTCAGGCTATGACCCGTCCGAGAAAGATAGCTTTTTCACAGAAACCATATCTCTGGATCCGAATGTTCCGTTGGTACAGGCCTTGAAAGATGTCTTTTTTGAGAATGTGTGTTTGTCTTATGTATATAATACTTTGCACGTCATCTCCCTTTCGGGGAAATATACGTTGGTGCCGGATAGTGTTTTTTCCGAAAAGGAGAAAGATCTGCTGTACTCCTATTGTTTTCAGGTGGACGGAAAATTAAAAGTACTGGCGCAACCGTTAACCGGTTTTTATTCTTTCCTGCTGTATGGTATAGAAAAAGAAGCCTACGAATTTATGGTTCGCTCCCTTGTGAATCCTCAATTCATTCATTTCCTCTCTCCGATGTTGTCCGACTGGCGGAAAAAGAGTATGGATTGTTATCCCAGACAAATATATGCCGTTGTGCACGACGGCATAGTGGATATCGTTTGTTTCAGGCAAGGCGAGTTGTTATTGATAAACTCTTTCGGTTATGAAACCGAAAATGATATTATTTATTTTATCATGTATGTTTGTAAGCAACTTCCGGTGAGCCAGCTTGAAGATTCCGTTTTTTTCTGCGGTGATAAAGTGGTGTGTGGGAATATTATTCCCGTTATTAAGAAATACATAGAGCGGGTCGATTTTGTTGCTCCTAAGATCAGGAGTTACCGGGTCGCTGTCGACCTGGATCTGCCGATAGATATCGTAACATTGGTCGAATGCGGATTATAAGCGGCATATACGGTCGTCGGAGGTTTAAAGTCCCCTCATCATTTAAAGCCCGTCCGACAACGGATTTTGCGAAAGAGAATTTATTCAATGTATTATCTAACCTGACCGGCTGGGATGAGGTGGATGCACTTGACCTGTTTGCAGGTACGGGTAGCATCTCGTTTGAAATGCTTTCGCGGGGGTGCCGTTCGGTTACCGCGGTAGAGCAAAACCGTACACATGCCGATTTTATCCTGAAAGTGAGCCGGGAATTGAAAACGGATGCGTTATCTGTGATTCGTGGCGATGTATTCCGTTTCCTGAACGCCGCCGAAGAACGGTCATACGATTTTATCTTTGCCGATCCCCCCTACTCCCTGGCGTCTTTGCCCGATGTGCCCCGTATCGTTCTCGAGAAAAAGATCCTGCGTGAAAACGGCCTGTTCGTCATGGAACATTCCAAAGATCATGATTTTTCAACCCTCCCTTTCTTTTCGCAACGTCGTGTGTACGGAGCCGTTAATTTCAGCATTTTTTCAAACGCTTCACGCAAATAGACTGTGAAAATCGATGTTTGTTTTGAGCAAACAAAGCGCGGTTTATAACGGGAAGAAGAACAAATACCTAAAGTAAAGGTGCAAACAGCCTCATGAACGATTCCATGAGGCGTCTGGTTATGGGGCGTTTACGCCATGTCGGATATAGAACATCTTCGCAGTTATGTAAATCCCGCATAAAAGTTTCTTTCATTTTTGTGGCGAAGTTTTCCTGATAGATAAATGCATTTATTTCAAAATTATGCTCAAAGCTGCGAAAATCAAAATTTGAAGATCCGATGCAGGTTAGCATATCATCTATTAATAACAATTTGGAGTGAAGGAACCCTTTGGCGTATAGATAGACTTTGACGCCCGACTTGAGCATTTTGTCTACATACGAAAAACTCGCCATTTGTGCGGATTTCGTATCGGAACATTTCGGAATCATCAGGCGAACATCGATTCCCCCCAAGGCGGCCATCTGAAGCGCCTGGTTAAGTGCTTCCGTCGGAAGGAAATAGGGGGTCTGAATGTAAATGCGCTTTTTGGCATTGGATATGCAGAAAATGAAAGCTTGCATGAGGGTGCGCCATTGGCTTGTCGGGCCGTTCATGACGATCTGCATTTTCATGTCGGAGGTTGTTTTTGCTTCAGGATAATACTCCTTGCCTTTTATCAGGACATTGCTTACCGCATACCAGTCTAATAAAAACGCTGCCTGCAATCCATGAACGCCCGGGCCCGTAATCCTGAAATGGGTATCCCTCCAAGGGCCTAATTTGTTCCCTTCTACGTAACGATCGGCGATATTCATTCCTCCCATATAAGCCGTTTTGCCGTCTATTACTACAATTTTACGGTGATTGCGGTAGTTTACTTTGCTGGTTAATATGGGGAAAACAACTTTCAGGAAAGGATATACTTCTATTCCTTCTTTTCTCATTTGTTCAAAAAAACGGTTTTTGGTACTCCAACTGCCGACATCATCGTATAAGACGCGAATCTTTATTCCTTTACGGGACTTTTCAATGAGCGCTTTCCGAACCTCATTCCCAGCCTTGTCATCGTTGAATATATAGTACTGTAAATGAATATGGTTCCGGGCATTTCGAATGTCTTCCAACAGTGTGTTGATCTTATCCCTTCCGTTTGTAAATACGGAAATTTCACTTCCTTTGAAGATGGCGGAATAGTTGCTGTTATTTAAAAGATGCGCCAACGAGATGTAATCGGGAGGAACTTCTTTTATATTATGAGGATGTTCATATACTTTCGTTTGTTTTAAAAAGCGCTTATATATCCGCCGGGTAATGATACGCAGGCGACGATGTTCCCGTCCGAAAAAATAATAGAATACTAACCCGACGCCCGGAATGAGAATAAGCACGATCACCCAGGGAATTGTTTTCAACGGGTTACGGTTCTCCAATAAAATAAGAAACACCAAGCCTATGATCGTAATACAATACAGTATAACGAAGATGCTCCCTAAAAGCGTTGAAATTTCTAAACTTGCAAACATTTCAGCTTATTATTATCAGACTTGACGGCAAATATAGGAAATTTAATGGTTAATTATCACTACCGAGCGGCAAACATAAAAAAATATCGGTCTTCATTCCGTTATTCTACCTCCGTTTGTTTGTCGATCATACGCCACAGGCCGGCAAAAGGCACATCCGGCCGGAATCCTGCCGCGCGCATGGCAACCTGTTTTTTTCAGTTGCAAGACGGGCAGGCACTTTTTATAACGTTTCGATCCGGCAGCCGGGTTCCCGTCCTGAAAAGGCGATCGAAACAAGAACGATTTTGCCGGGTTCGTCAGCGTATGCTTCGTAGTATTTCCGGTTTCGGGTTTGTCTTGAGG
>JAIRSF010000022.1 GCA_031255595.1 Tannerella sp. | reverse complement strand
CTGGGCAACGACGGTGGCCGCAACCGACCAAGCCGATAAAAAGATAACAAGCTGTTTGATTTTTGTGATTTTCATAAATATTCTTTTTTTGTAAAACGGTTGTAAATATACAACATGATAAGCGAAGAAGGCCGGCCGCAGGGGTGTGAATATTTTTTTTCCGTACACCCCATATCCGGCCTTATTCAATACAATGCGAGTATTTTGTCCAAGCGTCCGCTTAAATCTTTTAATTCTTCTGTGGTTTTAGAACTCCCCTGTTCGGTAGTGAGCCAGTTTCCGGTATAATGGCGCCTTATCTCCGCCATTACTTCTTTCCAGCGGACGTCGCCCTCGGTCAGGCTCACGCCGAAACCGGCCCAACGACCTTCCTTATCGGCTTTTTGCCGGCTAAATTCCTTTACATGAATACGTCCGATAAGGCTTCCCAATGCCGGTATCCAATGTTCCGGCCAGCCATAGACAAGGATATTGCCGCAGTCAAAGTACATGCGAAGAAATGTGCTGTCGAACTGCTCCAGATACATCCGCATCTCCACCGGACTCAGCAGGAAGTTGTTCCACACATTCTCGATGCAAATCTTTATCCGCATTTCTTCCGCTACGGGTATCAGTTCGCGGACACATTCGGTTGAACGTTTCCAGCAATCCTCGTAAGAGGTGTTTTCATCCACTCGTCCCGGAACAAGCAGAACGGCGTCCGTACCATAGGCTTTGGCGTCTTCCATGGCCACTATCATCGCCTCGATTCCTTTGCGGCGCACCGCTACATCGGCATGTGAGAGCAACAGTTCCCAATGTTTTGAATTGCATACACCGGAAGCTTTCAATCCGGTCGTTTTCATGGCATCCAGCACTTCGCTTCTATCCATGTGGCTATTGGGTTCTATACCGTCAAACCCGGCGGCCTTAATAGCTTTGCACCGATCCGACACAGAACCCTGCAAACCTACCGTTCCCCACATGATTGATTTCACTAACGGAGGCTTGTTTTCCGCTATCGTTTGGGGATTGGGCGAGGAGGTCTTTTCCGTTGCAGCAGACAAGGCGTCCGGACGACGGACCGCCGAAACGATCCTCCCGGTCGACGCAACAGACAATGCGCCCGCAGCCAACAGCGTCTTTTTGATAAAATTTCTTCGTTCCATTTCTTTATTCATCTGGATTCATTCTCATTCAATTGCCGCTCCCGTTATTCAACCGCCGCTCCCGCTACGGGTATTTCCTCCGGAATGCCCGGTACCGGGCCGAAGGCGTACGTTTCGGGGCCCAGCTTCATCGTCGAAGCGATCATCTCCTCCCAGGTCACAAATTTACCGGTATAGGCCGACATACGCCCCATCATCGCTATCAGCGTAGACTGCACATGTTTATCCACATCATTGACCGGTTTATTCGTACGTATGGCGGTAACAAGACGCACATGCTCCGTAACAAACGGGTTCTGCACTTTCATCGACTGGTCGGCCGCGCCTTCCTCCGGGTACGGATATTTCCAGGCCACGGAACCGTCCGGGTTATATATCGTATCAAAACAATTGGTATAACCTTTCGTTCCGTACACCAATACGCTGTGATCATTGTCGCAACCGGCTATCTGGCGCGAAGTGCAATGCGCATGTATGCCGTTTTCATAAACATATTCGATGCTGAAAAAATCATACATATCACCCGTAACACGACGCTGGCGGCCTCCTGTAGCTTCCGCTTTCAGCGGATGTATGTCACCCATAAACCAGGTCATCATGTCTATTTCATGCACAAACTGTTCCACGACAAGATCTCCGGACGTCCAGCAAAAATTCACCCAGTTACGGAGCATATACTCCATATCCGTCCATCCCGGTTTGCGCTTGACATGCCACAACGCACCGCCATGACGTATCACATGGGCGGAAACAATCCGGCCGATAGCGCCTCCCGCCACGCGGCGGTAAGTTTCCACACAATCTTTCTGCGAACGACGGATCGTGCCGCTGATAACAGACAGCCCTTTCCCTTCGGCACGCTTGGCTGTCGCCAGGATCCTGCGCGCTCCGACCGGATCTACGGCGCAAGGTTTTTCTATAAAACAATGCTTCCCCTTCTCAACCACATATTCGAAATATAGCGGACGAAAAACCGGAGGCGTGCAAAGCAAAACGATATCTACATCCGAATCCACCACCTTCCGGTAAGCATCAAACCCCAGGAAGCATTTATCATCCGGTATATCCACGCCCTTATTCTTCAATTCCCGGCGGCAAGCGGACAGTTTATCTTCAAAAACATCACCCAAAGCAACAATTGACAATCCATCCCCGGAAGAAAGAAAATCAATGGCCGCCCCCGTACCTCGTCCGCCGCAGCCAACAAGGCCGGCTTTCAAAGGTTTACCCTCAGGCGCCTTATCCAATAAGACCGGCACCTCAACATCTTTCAGTGTCACACCTTCCTCTTTTTTACCGGCAGACGTACATCCGGTGATAAACGCAGGAACAGACATCGTTCCAATAGCTCCGCAAACGGAACTTTTAAGAAACCTTCTTCGATTTAAAGCTTTTTCTTTCATGTGTATATTCATTTAATTAGTAATATTTTCATGTAGTTTTGCAAAGATATGAAATAAAAATTGTTTCCCTTCAAAAAAACATCATTTTTACTTTCAAACGGCAAAAAGTAAAATCGCCATCCTGCCGGGCTATATCTATCTCTCGGGGAATTACCGGGAAGATGTTGGTTGACACTTCCCATTTCCGAATAAGTTTTTTTACCCAAACTATTGACATTTCCCAATAAATTCATATCTTTGCACCCAAAATAAAAAACGGGATGTAGCTCAGCCCGGTAGAGTACGCGTCTGGGGGGCGTGTGGTCGCAGGTTCAAATCCTGTCATCCCGACAGTAATAATCAGCCATTTACAAAACAAAGTGAATGGCTGATTTATTTTTACGGATGAATTACGGACGGATTTAGCGCTTAAGAATGGAGGGCATGTCGAAAATCTTTCGACATGCCCTCGGTTTTTATTGGCAACAAAGTTTGTGCTTCGTTACAACGGTTCGTAGGCTTTAAAGTATGAAACTTGACATACGCCGGTTGTATTGTTTGTTTCGGTAATGACAAGTTTGATGTATCGAGCCGTCGTTA
>JAIRSF010000020.1 GCA_031255595.1 Tannerella sp. | reverse complement strand
TTGAGAAGGATTTGCTTACCTGCGATTTCATAGGTCAACCCTTTCTCCGTCAGCGCCTTCTGCAATAAGGCGTCGATTGTTTCCTGCCGGGCTTGCACTGAAATGCGTTGCGACTGGTCAATGCTGTTATCGAGCATGAAAGTATAGTCCGTCTTTTGCTCGACGGCGTCGATAAACTCTTTCAATGTCGCATTACGAAGCGACAGGTCTATCTTGGGTGTTTGGGCAAAAAGCTGGTTTACTGCAAACAATACAATAAACAGGATGAAATTTAATTTTCTATACATAAATGATGCGTTTTTTTAATATAAAATAATAAATGAAGATATTAGATTGAAAAATTACCGTTATCTTTGCCCCGTCATACAACATACGGAAAGACGCGGCGAAAAGACGCGGACATGAGTTGCTTATACGTATTTATTGACAATCCGAAGGCATGAAGAATGGCGGTTCTTCGTGCCTTTATTCCGTTTTATACGGAACACATACACGTTTTTTTTATTTATACCTGACCGTTACCTCCTCTCCGTCTATTTCATACTCGATGGGCGTCAGTTTGTTGATCAGCCTAAGCAGTTCGGTCAGTGTTTCCGTCTTGACGGTCAGCCGGTAGGTCCGTTCCGGCGGCACATTCACGACACGGATATGCACTCCATACCATCGTTCCAGTTTTTTCATCATGGGAGCGACGGGTACGTTTTCAAATTTCAATTTATTAAACCGCCAGACGGCCTCAAGTTCGGCGTCGCAATCGACAACCCGGCATTTCCCGGATTCGTCTTTCTCCACCACACCCAACTGATTGGGGCGAAGGGTTGCCAGAAGACGGCAGTCGGCGGCGGCAAGGAGTTGGACGCTCCCGTCAATAAGCGCTACGTTCACTTCGTCTTCGTCGCTGTAAGCTTTGATATTGAACGTTGTTCCCAGCGCCTTTACATCGACGTTTCCCGCATGTACGGTAAAAGGCAGTCCGGGGTTGCTTCGCACATCGAAACAGCCTTCGCCTTCAAGTTCCACCATGCGTGCCTTCGTGTTATACAGGCAATCGTACGAGAGGCGCGAGCCTGCGTTGAGCCATACAACGGTACTGTCGGGCAGAACGACCTGCGTCTTGTGTCCCGGCGGCGCTATGACGATATTTCTTTGTATGCCGGCACTACCGCCGGACGCTGCCGTAACATGGGCAAGCCACAATGCGACGGATGCGCCGAGGACAAGGGCTACGGATGCGGCTATACCCGCCACACGATACAGTACAGCGCGCGAGTATGGATGTGGTATGCGGCCTTTCGCCCATACCACTCCCCGGATCCTGTTCCATACGATTTCTTTGTCGGGTATGAATATTTTCCCATTCTCCATGTTGCTATATTTTGTAACATAGACACTTCACGAAACAAAAACCCCTAAAGGAAAAATATTTTTTTACAACAAGTCGGTGTGTGCGAGAATATATTCACGTATCTTACGGAATGCGATCGTCATTTGACTTTCGATTGTTTTAACGGATATATTCTGTTTCAAAGCGATTTCTTTGTACGAAAGGCGCACCTCCCGATGCAGGATAAAAATAGCCTTGCATTTGCCGGGCAAAGTTTCGACGGCAGCCGCCAGCAGGCGGTGAAAACTGTTACGGTCGATGCCGTCGACCGACTTCCGCAGTTCTTCTTCCGCCTTTGCCCAGTTTTTGAGGATGCGCATACGGTTTTCCGTATCGCGTAGATAGTTCAACATGCGGTTGCGGGCGCTGTTATAAAGATAAGTCTTCACATACGTGATTTCGCACGAACGGTAATCTTCCCACAAAGCAACAAAAACATCCTGCACAACATCCTCAATAGCCTGAACATTCTGCGAATAACGATTTAAAAAAATGCAAACCGGTTCAAAAAAATCATCATAGATCTGCCTGAATGTGTTTTCGTCAAGTATCATATTGGTTTTTCATTCGATTAAACTGTTATACGATTATGCTAAAATGAGTGCAAGTATAACAAAATATTTCGGTAAAAGAATCCGATTTTTCAAAAAAGATTACATACCATCCGGTTGAAGCCGCTTTTCGGGGACGGTTCAAAAAAAAGAATCGGCGTATGCCGATTCCTTGGGGGAGCCTCTTGTCGGATTCGAACCAACGACCCCGAGATTACAAATCACGTGCTCTGGCCAACTGAGCTAAAGAGGCGGGTGGGAAAGCTTACTACATCGCACCGCTACAACCTGCGTACCCTTGCTGCGGTCAAGCCCTGGGGGAATTCCGAGGGAGCTGGTCGTATAGGACTTTCCCATTTTTTTCGGCGACAAAGGTAAACTTTATTTTTCAATCTCCAAAAAAAAATTTTTCCGCATTTAAATTGCCTTTACCGGACTTAACCCGTTTTTTGCTACAATGCTATCATTGTATCTTCGTGTGGCAACGTATTGTCCCGGTTTTGTCTACCAACACGAAGCAGCTTATTTTTAGCTACTTTATCAAAATCCATGTTGCTGTTTTCACAATACATGTAATTGTAGAACGAGGCAGCGATAATAAGTATAGCGCTTATAACCCGCTCCCTGGAAAGAGCGGTTTTTTTATGTTACATGTTGATTTGGAAAGCTAATAAAAGCCTGCATTATTCATGCAGGCCTTACCTGTAGGGCTCACTACAGGGTTTGTGTTAATAAATTAATATCAAGCGATAGAGCCTATCTTTCTACCAATATCCTGAAGCGCCTCATTGAATATTTTTATTTCATTCTCGGTGAATTTTGCAGGTTTTCCGTTCACGATATTTTCGTTAATCCGTTGATATAACCACGCTTTCGACTTTTTAAAATAAGTTTTTGCAATATAACTGAAAGGAATGATATCTTTATTAAGGTACAGATGGCAACGCAACCGGATCTCTTCCATATTCCGGTCACTTTCTTTCTTCCTTTCTTTCATCATTTTATCCACAAACCCATCTATCTGCCTCACGTCCTTTTCTGATGTAAAATGCTCTTTGATAAACAAATATTGTTCTTTAAACTTTTCCACATCTCCAACATCGTGTGTTATTTTTAACATTTCCAATTGATCTGTAAGTTTCATAATATTTATGTTTTAAAGGCTCCCTTTCGGG
>JAIRSF010000043.1 GCA_031255595.1 Tannerella sp. | reverse complement strand
AGGCGTCAAGAAATCTGTGCTGTTTGAGCGAAGCGAGTTACACAGATTTCAGCCGACCGGAGCGTTAAGCTTAACGGGGCGAAGCGGACGAAGCCTTGAAAGCGCCGTTTAAGTGAGCGCAACAGTCAAGCTTGCTTGAATATTGCCGAGCGTAGGCGCTTCAACGTAGTTATTTTTTGGTACTTTTTTATCAAGAAAAAAGTACGAACTCCCCCCCTTTTATCAAGAAAAAAGTACGAACCCCACCATATTATCGCGAATCACGACACATCGGCGTCGGCAAAGGGGGCCGGATGCAAGCGTCATCCGCTAAAGCGGGAGAGAAAACCATCACATTTGTTACATTTCTATCACAATTGTCACACAGGTGACATTTGTGATAGATTCCGTTTGATTTGTTATTTACCGGGAGAGATTCGTTCATTTATATTTGCCGCCGAAAAATTCCATGTTAAACAAATTATTTATGTCTCATGAAAACAACAAAATCTTGTAAATTGTGCATATGGATATTCTTTTTATTCGTGTCACAAGCTGTTTATGCGCAACAGTTGTCCGTATCGGGCACTGTATTTTCGGCAACGGACGATGAACCTGTCATCGGTGCTTCTGTAGTAGAGGCGGGAACCACAAACGGAACTGTTACCGATCCGGACGGGAGATTCTCTCTTGAGGTAGCCAAAGGCGCCACAATTCAAATCAGTTATATCGGATTCATTACGCAGGAAATAAAAGTAGACGATAGTAAGGCGTTGCGGATCCTGTTGAAAGAAAACATAACGGAACTTTCCGATGTGGTCGTAACCGGGTACACCTCCCAGAAAAAGGCCGATCTTACGGGAGCTGTTTCGGTGGTTAAGATTGGTGAAATTGAGAATATAAATTCCGGGAACGCCATGAAGTCATTACAGGGGCGTGTTCCCGGTGTCTTTATCACGACCAGCGGCTCTCCCGACGGCGAAGCGACCGTCAGGATCAGGGGTATAGGTACATTAGGTAACAATGATCCCCTCTACATCATCGACGGAGTGCCCAGCAAGCGTTCCATGAATGAGTTGGCCACATCGGATATTGAATCCATTCAGGTTTTGAAAGACGCCTCCTCCGCAACGATATACGGTTCGCGTGCGGGAAATGGGGTGGTCATTATCACAACAAAAAAAGGAAAGCAGTTAGGTACCCGGATTGATTTCCGCGCTTCATTCGGCATGCAGAACTACCGGCGTTCGCTTGACCTGCTGAACACCGAAGAGCGGGGAATCGTTCAGTGGCAGGCAGCTTTGAACGATGGTCAGGATCCGAATTTCGGCGTTTACAGTTTTCGGTGGCATGGCGATGCCGCATCGGGCTACATATTAGATGAAGTCATACTGCCCGAATACCTGGATGCACAGAGAACGATGAGGCCGGCCGATACGGACTGGGTCGGTCAGGTAGGGCGAACCGGACTGGCGCAGAACTATAATATAACCCTCTCCAACGTAGGCGAAAAAGGGCGCTCCCTTTTCTCGCTGGATTTTTACGACAATACGGGAACCATCAAAAAGTCGGACTTCGGTAGGATCACAGCCCGTATGAACTCGGATTATACGGTACTCAAGGATCGCCTCGTGGTAGGTGAAAATTTCTCATTATCCAAAATGCGGAGGCAGGCGATCGGCTCGGGAATCCTCAATCAGACACATGAGATACAACCCATCATACCCGTACACACCATCGACGGCGAAGGCTGGGGAGGCCCTGTTGCCGGGATGAGCGACAGGCATAACCCGGTACGTTTGATTGAAGACAATAAACAAAATCATGAAGATTATATCCGTCTTTTCGGCGACGTCAACTTAGATCTGACGATCATTAAAAATCTGCATTTCCGCTCCAAACTCGGAATCGATTATACCGGCTACTGGAAAAGGGACATGCAGCTTAAATATGTTTCCGGGTTCATGTCGGAAAACATAAATCGCGTAAATGTAAACGCCGATTACAGAGGCAACTGGATACTCAGCAACACATTAAACTATACGTTAAACATCGGCAAACACGAGTTCGACCTGCTTGCCGGACAGGAAATGATGAAATATTATGCCACCGAACTCTCCGCAGGCAGAGATGTATTTGCTTCCGAAGATCCGGATTATATGTACCTGAATGCGGGGGAAGAAAACCGGCGCAACGGCAACTCGGCAACATCCTACTCCTTGCTTTCTTATTTCGGCAAATTAAATTATAATTACAACAACCGCTATCTGGCTTCGGCCACTTTCCGTTACGACGGATCTTCCCGTTTCGGGGCCAATAACCGGTATGGATTTTTCCCGGCCTTCTCGTTGGGATGGCGTATTAGCGAGGAAAGCTTTTTCAAAGAACTGCTGCCTCATGTTTCCGACCTGAAAGTCAGGTACGGATGGGGACGAACCGGAAATCAGGAAATCGAAAACTATGCCTCCTTAGGACTATACGAAGCCTTGTACGGAAGTGATCCGACCTGGCGGATTGACGACGGTACGGCCTACGATATCTACGGGAACGGCAGCGGCAATCTCTTGTCCGGTTACCGCCGTATTCAGCAGGTGAACCCGAACCTCAGATGGGAAACGACCACGCAAAATAATATCGGACTGGATTTCGGCTTTAAGAATCAGAAAATTTCGGGTTCGTTCGACTACTTTATGAAAAAGACAGAAGACATACTCATCAACCCGCCCTATATCGCAACCCTGGGAGAGGGCGGAAACCGTTGGGTGAACGGAGCGACCTTAGAAAACAAAGGATTTGAGTTCATGCTTGGTTACAATGAAAAAATAGGCGAATGGGGCCTGTCTTTTACCGGAAACATCTCCCGGTATGTCAACAAAGTAGTCAAATTGCCGGAAGATGTAATCAATTCGTATGCAGGAAACGGGAATGACCAGACCATACTCGGACGCCCCCTTAATTCCATGTTCGGCTACGTGGCCGACGGGATCTTCCAAAATCAGGCGGAAGTCGATGCGCACGTTGAACAACCGGGAAAAGGTATCGGGCGCATAAGATACCGCAATGTAGACGGAGATGACAGGATCAGTGATGACGACCGTACCTGGCTGGGCGTGAAGGATCCGGATTTTATCTATGGCTTGAACATCGGGCTTACATGGAAAAACTTTGACCTGAGCATGTTCTGGAACGGAGTCGTCGGTGCAATGACGGATAACGGAGTGAAACGTTATACCGATTTTATCAGTTTCTTCGGCGGACATAATTACGGCAGACGCACATTAGACGCCTGGACGCCCCGGAACACCTCCTCAACAATTCCGGCGCTGGCATTAAACGATCGGAACAATGAGGCGCGCTTTTCTACTTATTTCATAGAGAACGGTTCCTATCTTAAACTGGCTAATATTGAGGTCGGCTATACGTTGCCCGAAAACATCCTGAACCGGGTTTTCATAAACAACGCCAGAATCTATGTAATGGGCCAGAATCTTCTGACGATCAAAAAGACATGGGGCGACAATGCCTTTACGGGCGTTGATCCCGAGGTTCCTAATTTAGCTTATCCGATACCATACACATTTACAGTGGGCATTAATTTATCATTTTAAAATTAACCGAGATGAAAACAACGAATATATTTTATTGTGCGATTTTACTGTTCTTGTCAACAGCCTGTGATTCTTTTCTGGATGAAAACCCGAAAGGCTCCTTGAGCGATAACCAACTGAACACACCGGAAAATATTGAAAAAATGGTGATAGCGGCATATTCCAGCCTGGGTAACGATAATTACGTATCGGGCTCGAACGCGCTTTGGCCTTACGGCGACCTGCGTAGCGGCGATGCTTATAAGGGCGGCGCCGGCACCGGGGATATGGGAGATCTTCATTTGATGGAGTCGTATGTCTACATGCGCGACGACGTGGGCTATCTCGACAGCAAATGGTATCGTCAGTATGTGGCGATCAGTCGCGCCAACAACGCATTAGGACGGTTGAACCTGATCTCCGACGAAAACTATCCGGATAAAACCAAAAGAATAGCGGAAATGCGTTTTCTGCGTGCACATCATTTATTTGAATTGAAAATCCTGTTCAAGCAGATCCCTTTTATTGACGAAACAATCCCTGCGGAAGATTATATTACGATTTCAAACACCGTATATTCAAGCCCGGAGATGTGGGAAAAGATTGCTGAGGAATTTCGTTTTGCCGCCTCCGGTCTGCCGGAAGATAATGAAGCGGTCGGGCGCGCCAATAAATGGATGGCAAAAGCTTATCTGGCAAAAACATTGCTGTATGCTGCTTATGAGCAAAACGAAAAACACGACGTGACGGGTATAAACGCTTCGAAATTAAATGAAGTGGTCGAACTGACCCGGGAGATTATAAATTCGAGAAAATATGCCTTGGCCGGAGATTTTGCAGATAACTTTTTATGTGAAACGGAAAATGGCCCCGAATCCATTTTTGCGGTGCAACATTCCCGGAACGACGCGACACTGCATGGGCGTCTTGACTGGGGAGCCATGCTCAATTATCCGATGAACGGCGAATACGGATGCTGCGGCTTTCATTCGCCATCTCAAAACCTGGTCAATGCATTTAAAACCGACGCCAACGGATTGCCGATGTTTTCCGACTTTAATGAAGTATCCGTTTCCACCCCCGACGACCTGCTGTCCCATAACATAGACCCCCGCCTCAACCATTCGGTAGCCATACCGGGTTTGCCCTACAAATATAATCCGGAGTTTATCTTTCTGGAGAGCTGGACGCGGCAACCGGAAGTATACGGGGCATATATGTCGCTAAAAGAAGTCGTCTTGCCCGATTGTCCATGTTTTGAAAAGGTGAATCCTTTTATGTCCAGTTCGAAAAACCGGGATATCATCCGCTATGCCGACGTTATGCTGTGGCAAGCCGAAGCATTGATTGAACTGGGACGTCCGCAAGAGGCCCTTCCGTTGATCAATGCCCTGCGCGAACGTGCAGCCGGCAGTACGGACAGATTGGTCGATGTTCAGGGTGATTATACGGGGAAATTCAAAATCGAGGTATATAAACCGGGAGAGAATTGCCCTGCCTGGACACAGGAATTTGCACGCGAAGCCCTGCGTTGGGAACGCCGCCTGGAGTTTGCCCTGGAAGGATTCCGTTTCTTCGACTTGGTGCGTTGGGGCATTGCCGCCGAATATGTTAATGCGTATCTTGATGTTGAAAAAACGCGCCATACTTACTTGGTCGATGCGAAATTCACAAAAAACCGCGATGAGTATTTCCCGATACCCAAACAGCAGATTAATTTCAGCAAAAAACTATACGCCCAAAATTATGGCTGGTAGCGTACATTTTTTTAACTTTGCGTTTTCTTGATCGGTAAGTGTATCCTTTTAATTGAAAAATGCGGAATGCTTTTCGGGGCATAAGGGGTCTTTAGGATAATTGTACAATTTAATATTAAATAAGTAATGCTATGAAAAAAGGTATTTTATATTTGTTCGCATGTGCCGCTTTAACGATGACGTCGCGAATAGAAGCAAAAGATATTTCGGTTAAGATAACGAAGAAATATCTCAATCTGCCGGTTTCTCACCGGGTGGAACGCGCTGTGATGACTTTTGACGTCGACGGACGGACGGAACGCTCTTTTGAGATCCGCCTGGCTGCGACGGGGCAGGCCGCCGACTACTGGGTGTTTTGTGATGTTTCCGCTTTGAAAGATAAGACGCTCCGCATATCGTATGAGGGGGAGAGTGACGCACTTCGGCAAATCTATCAGGCCGACGAGATCGCAGGCCACGAACAGTTGTATAAGGAGGCAAACCGTCCGCAACTTCATTTCACGCCGAAAAGGGGCTGGCATAACGACCCGAACGGTTTGATCTATTATGAAGGGGAGTATCATCTTTTCTACCAGCATAATCCTTACGAACGCGACTGGGGAAATATGCACTGGGGACATGCCGTCAGCAAAGACCTCATTCATTGGGAGGAGTTGCCGCTCGCCTTGTATCCCGACGAACATGGGACGATGTTTTCCGGTTCGGCTGTGATTGATTACAAGAACACAGCCGGCTTCAATAAGGGAAAAACGCCGGCCATGGTAGCCGTTTATACGGCGGATAATCCGGAAAAACAGGTGCAGTGTATTGCCTACAGCCTCGATCGAGGCCGCACGTGGACGAAGTACGACGCTAACCCGGTGATCGATTCCAAAGCCAAATGGAACAGCAAGGACACGCGTGACCCGAAAGTGTTCCGCTATGAGCCGGGCGAAACCTGGGTGATGGCGCTCAACGAGAGGGACGGACATTCGATCTACACCTCCCCCGACCTGAAAACATGGAACTACGAAAGCCATACTACCGGATTCTGGGAATGTCCCGAATTTTTCGAATTACCGGTGGACGGGGATAAAAACCATAAAAAGTGGGTCATGTACGGAGCATCGGGCACCTATATGACCGGCTCGTTCGATGGAAAGACGTTCACTCCCGAATCGGGAAAATACTTCTATACCACCGGAACCCTCTATGCCGCCCAGACGTTCACGAATATACCCGAATCGGACGGACGGCGCATCCAGATCGGCTGGGGTCGTGTGACGCATCCCGATATGCCGTTTCGAAGCCTGATGCTTCTGCCTACCGAGCTGACCCTGCGTACGACGAAAAACGGTATCCGCCTCTTCAGCAATCCTATCAGGGAAGTAGATCAATTGCAGACCCTTCTCCTGCAAAAAAACGCCATCCCGGCAAAAGAGGCCAATGAGATACTCCTCCCGTACGGCAATGCGGACTGTATCAGGCTGCGTTTCACGATAAAGCTATCTCACGCTACCGACGCCGGACTCAACCTGTGCGGACAGCAACTGATGCGGTACGATCTGAATTTTAATCAGGTGAATGGCGTTTTCTATTCTCCGGAAGATATGACAAGCATGGAGATTTCCGCGGATGTGATTATCGATAAGACATCGGTTGAGGTCTTTATTGACGACGGAGCCTATTCTTACTCCATGGAGCGGAAGCCTGCCGCCGAGGGGAATAACCGGGAAGGTTTCCGTTTCTGGGGAAATAATATAGAGATAAAGGCATTGAGTGTCTATTCCATGCGTTCTATCTGGAAATAATACGGACGAAAAATGAAAAACAAACAACCTTTGGTAGTAGGCATCGGGGAATTACTGTGGGACGTATTCCCCGACCGGAAAAAAGCCGGTGGCGCTCCCGTTAATTTTGTGTACCATGCTGCACAAATGGGGGCAAGGGGCTGTGCAATCAGCGCTGTCGGAAACGATGTTCCCGGTAAGGAGATCATTCGGGAGCTTGAAAAAAACAGGATTTGTAATTACATCGAACTGACGGAATATCCGACAGGGTGCGTCCTGGTCGAACTGAACGACGGATTACCCACTTATACGATCATAGAAGGTGTTGCCTGGGATTATTTGCCGTTGACACAGCAGGCGATAGATCTGGTGAAAGACGCGGATGCGGTTTGCTTCGGTACGCTGGCGCAACGTTCGCCCGTTTCGCACAAAACAATCGGGGCATTGTTGGAACATGCACCCGAAAACGCACTTCGTTTTTTCGATATCAACCTGCGTCAGCATTATTATTCCGGGGAACTGATCGAATCCTCCCTGCAAAAGGCGAATGTTTTCAAACTGAATGATGAAGAATTGGAACTGCTCCGCCCGATGTTCGCATTGGAAGGAAGCGACGATGAAGTATGTCGCGCCCTGATGGAAAAATATAACCTGCGTTATCTGGTGTTGACCGCAGGAGCTAAATACAGCGCCGTCTATTCGCCGCATGAAACCTCCGTTATTCCCACACCCAAGGTAGCTGTCGCCGATACGGTCGGAGCCGGCGATGCATTCTCGGGCGCCTTCATTTATTCCATCCTCACAGATAAGTCTTTGCAGGAAGCCCACCGGAAAGCCGTCGACATTGCAGCCTTTGTCTGCACACAGCATGGCGCGTGGCCTTCTTACAACCGTTCAACACTTTAACTAATAAACGATACAACAAAAAATGGTAAAAAAAAGTATTCTACCCAAGCTGCTTCCGGTTATGTTAGCCTTCTTCGTGATGGGCTTTGTTGATCTTGTGGGAGCGATCACGAATTTTGTAAAGGAAGATTTCCATCTTTCGGATTCTGTTGCAAAACTGTTGCCGGCCATGGCCTTTTTCTGGTTTTTCATATTGTCCGTACCGACAGGCCTCCTGATCAATCGCATCGGGCGACGCAGAACGGTTGTTTTAAGCCTTGCTGTGACATCATTGGCCTTGCTGGTACCCATGTTCGGATACAATTTCTCCGTCATGATGATTTCGTTCAGCCTGCTGGGGATCGGGAATACGTTGATACAAGTGTCGATCAATCCTCTAATCTCAAACCTGATAAACGAAAAACGGCTGGCCAGCGCCATGACTTTCGGTCAGTTTGTAAAAGCGATCGCTTCGTTTCTCGGCCCCATTGTCGCCACATGGGCTTCCCTTTCCCTTGGAAACTGGAAACTGTTGTTCCCTGTCTTTATGACGGTATCAATCCTTGCAACCCTCTGGCTGGGCATGACAAAAATAGAAGAAGAAAAAGGCCCTGAAAACGATTCGGGTTTTTCGGATTGCCTGAAACTACTGAAAAATCCGATGATCCTGTTATCTTTCATCGGCATCATGTGTCATGTCGGGATAGATGTGGGGATCAATACGACGGCGCCCGAAATCATGAAAGAATATTTCGGCATGCCGCGCGAAGATGCCGGATATGCCTCCGGCGTATATTTCCTGTTCCGCCTGACGGGATGCCTGGCCGGCACATTCGTACTGGCCCGCTGGTCGGGAAAGAAGTTCTTTATCACAAGCGTACTGTTGATAGCTGTGGCGATTGCCGGTTTGATATTTATTCACAGCAAAGAAATCGTCTACACCTGCATCGCACTCATCGGACTTGGAAATTCCAATATCTTCCCCGTAGTCGTATCACAAGCCTTACTTCGCATGCCCGACCGCAAAAACGAAGTTTCCGGATTAATGATCATGGGCCTTATCGGAGGAACGGTCTTTCCGTTGCTGATGGGAAAAACTTCCGATATCATGGGCACGCAAACCGGCGGATTAATCATTTTAGGGATGACCGTTTTATACCTTTTCTTTTTATCTTCAAAATTAAAAAATTGAGCATTAAAAAAAGAGAGAGGGAGTTTCAGCGTCGCTAAAACTCCCTCTCTCTTTTTATGTAAGAAAAGTATTCCTACTTTCTAATGCCCAATTCCTTGATGATCGCACGATAGCGTTCGATATCTACTTTTACCAGATAGTCGAGCAGGCGGCGGCGTTTACCGACCAACATTTTCAACGAACGCGAAGTGTTATAATCCTTGTGATTTTTTTTCAGATGCTCCGTAAGATGATTAATCCGAAATGTGAACAACGCGATCTGGCTTTCCGGCGAACCGGTGTCTTTCTCCGACTTGGCTCTTCCATGTGTACTGAAGAGTTCTTGTTTTTTTGCTGAATCTAAATACATAAAATTTGACTTTAATAAATTAATACCATATTATTTAAGCGGCTGCAAAGATAAGTATTTTTTTCTTTCCGGCAATCTTTTTTCAAAAAAAAGATCAACTCGTTTCCAACGCATTACCCACTCAGGGGTTTCTTCCTGATAAAATTGCAGCGATTCAGGGAGTAAAAAAATGAAAATCTAACCCAACTTTCCGGAGAAACGCCGGAAAGTTGGGTTAAATGCGTAATCCCCAAGGCTATTCCGGCGAGTCCGTTTTCAACTGAAATGGGTGAATCTAAAGATAGTTTGCCTAATATCTCGTCTAACAGTTGATCTGCTATTGCCTTGTAGTTCTCATTATCTTCAATTCGGGATAAATGATAGAAATAGATACTTATCCCCATCTGCCCTTGAGCCAAACCAACAGGATAACTCTTGTCTATTGACCGCAAGAGTATTTTATTGAGTTCTTCTATATATGCTTTCATGGCGTCGCACCTGTTATTATATATCTTTCTTCATAAATTTAGTTACTTTTTACCACCTCTGAAGGGTTACTGTTGGCAGCTTTTAGTACTTGTCCTGACATGGTGAGAAGTACTACCGCGATGACTCCTGCTAGCACTACTACCAGCAACCACCAAGGGATGTTTGTGCGGTAAGCATATCCTTGCAGCCAACGGTGCATGGCATAATAAGCCAACGGCAGGGCTACGGCGCCGGCAATAATAACCTGTATAGTATATTCGCGAAAAAACATACGGATAATATCTTTTACTTCGGCACCAACTATTTTACGAACGGCTATTTCCTTACGACGGCGTTGAGTGGCAGCTGTTGTTACGGCATAAATACCAAACAGAGATATTGAAAGACACACGGCGGCCAATACGGAAAACAATTTTAAACCAGTCTGTTCCGAATAATTCAAACGGTTGTATAATTCATCAAGAAGAGTCAGGCGAATATCTGTCAAACTGATATCTATATCAGGCAGAATAGCGGATATTCGCTGTATTACCTCCCGTTCCTGACCGGGTACGACACGGATGTACCAGATATTTTCCAAACCGGTTCTGAAGATAGTCGGATGAATACGACTTCGAAGAGACAGGGAGTGGAAATCGTTCACCACACCCACCACTTCGTATTCCTGCATCGGAGCAACACCATCGCTACTGATTAAAAAAGGATCCATGCGGATAATGGCGCCTATTGGTTCTCTAAGTTCCATAACCCGGACAGCTTCCTCGTTGAGAACGATTTTTCGGCTTTCGCCTTCGCCCCACCATTTACCCTTTAATAACTTTAGCCTGAACGTTTCAACGAACCGGTTGTCTGCAAATATCCATTGGAAAACCGGTTTCTCATGTGGTTGTTTTCCAGACCATTCCACTTCGGCGGTCATTAAATGCGCGTTAGCGTTTTGTTCAGGCTTGAAAGCTGTTACAGAAATGTTTATGATTTGTGGGATTGCTTCAAGTTGGCGCTTCAAGGCGGCTTGATGATTGTCCAACTTCATATTCGCACTGTATAATTGAATAATTCCACGCTGGTCGAATCCCAAATTTTTTCGGTTGACAAAATGCATTTGCCTCATTATCACTAATGCAGCAACAATGAATATAATGCTGACGGCAAGTTGGAATGATACAGCCATCCGCTGTAACACAACATGTCTGGTTGTTTTTCTTTCCGATAAACTTTTCATTATAGACCGATTCAACCTCCAACAAGGAATAAAACTGATGGACAATATCAATATCATCATTCCTGATCCGCAAAAAACAAAAAAATAAAGCAATAGCGACATGGGCATCACAACACCAAGCAGTCCGGAAAATACGGGACGAGTAAGGAGAACAAAGCAACATCCAAGCAACAATGCTACTAAAACAGTACAACTCAACTCGAACATCATTTGCAAAATGAGTTGCCTACCCGTAGCTCCATGTATCATACGCTGGCGAAACTCGTGGATACGTTGGCGGAAAAGGCCAAGATGTAAATTAAGGAAATTGAATAGCGCGCTAAACACCAGCAATATCCCGGCAACAACTAACAAGCGTATGAAATTCAGTGTAAACGGCAGATCGGAGTCTAATCGGTGACGGACATTGCTTATGGGTAGTATCCTTAACTCAATATTGGAACCGGTTTTTATTTGCGATGTAAAATCACATAGTTGTGTAGCCAATTCATTGATATTTGCCTGAGGATGAAACTTCACATACATATAATTGTTGAAATAGTTCCATTGTTCTGCATCGGACATTATCATTGAGGCGTCTTGCAAAGCAGGGAAATTAAGAATCGCATCAAACGGCAAATTGGTGTTTGATGGCGGATCTTTGATTACGGCCGTTACCGTGCAAGTTCCAAAAATCCTAGATAATGAATTTTCGACCTGCTGCCCTATGGCTTTTTCTACATTACCAAACAAACGCAAAGCTGCAGTTTCCGCCAGAACCATGTTGCCTGCGATTTGTAATGCCTGCCGCATGTCGCCACAGACACTCTCCTGTGGGAAAACCCGAAAAAAAGCGCTGTCAACACATATCGTATTTAACTGGATGTAAGTCATTTCCTCTGTAGTGTAATCCAATTGTTCCATAACAAAACCGGTAGAGGCGTCCATTGCAGGAAACTGTTTGAGCAATTCTCTTCCTAAAATTCCCGGAACCTGTTCATTCACTTTGCCCGATTGCTTTTCTATAGAATAGATGCGATATATATGTCCGGCATCAGGATAAAAACTGTCGTAAGACGTTTCGTAATGCATCCAGCAAAGTGCAGGAACAAAACAGAGCAGACTGAACGCAAGCCCGAAAATAGCAGTAAACGACCGTGTTTTGTATTTTAAAATATTCCGAAAAGTGATTTGGAAATAATGGTTAACTATATTAGTCTGAATATTCATAATGGTTTAAATTTCATTAACTGCCGTTGGCTTTATATGGCAAAGATTCGAATGACCGATAGCTATTTCATAAAAAGTTATTATTCCTCG
>JAIRSF010000019.1 GCA_031255595.1 Tannerella sp. | reverse complement strand
TCTAACTTATCTTTCATCTCTCCGGGCAGGAAGCCGAGTTTCTCCCCCGCTTCTACGGCCGGACGGCTCAGGATCAGGCGGCGGGCCTGTTTGTTTTTCAGCGCCCTTACGGCTAATGCTATCGCTATAAACGTTTTGCCGGTACCGGCCGGCCCTACGGCAAAGACCAGGTCATTCTCATCAAAACTATTCACTAATTTTTGCTGGTTTTCCGAACGGGCGGTAATCGCTTTGCCGTTCGTTCCGTAAATAATCAGGTTGGCATGCCTTTCAAACGCCATCTTTTCTCCTCTGACAAGGCTAAGAATAACCTCCTCGGAGAGGGAGTTATAAGATTCGCAATATTTTTCGATTTCCCGTATCTTTTTCAGGAAATCTTCCGATTCTTCCTCGTCGCCGATGATCTTCATCACATTGCCGCGCGCCACGATCCGCAGCTTCGGAAACAGATTTTTGATCAACTGCATATGGGAGCTGTTGACGCCGTAAAACGTAAGCGGGTCTACACTTTCAAGTATATATATTCGTTCTATCATTATTATATATTCGTTCTATGTATACAAAATGCAAAGATAATTATTAATTGATAATCGGCAATTATTTTTGTATATAAACCTTTATTCAAAACGGATGGATCTTGCCGGTTCTATCTTGGTAATCAGGAAAGAAGGGGCGATCATCATCAACATGGAAACGGATAGAGAACCTATATTTATGATCAGGAAGGAAAGTACACTTATTTCGATTGGCACCGAGTCTAAATAGTATATTTCGGGATCGAGGCGGATCCATTTAAAATGCGATTGCAGAAAACAGATGCCCAAGCCTATGACGTTGCCCCAGAACATCCCTTTTACGATCAGGAAAAAGGATACGTAGAGGAATACTTTCCGGATACTGTAATTGCTCTCGCCAAGCGTTTTGAGGATTCCGATCATGTTGGTGCGTTCCAGGATGATGATCAGGAGTCCGGAGATCATGGTGAACCCGGATACCAAGATCATCAGTACCAGAATCACTACCACATTCGAGTCCAGTACGGCCAGCCAGTTGAATATCATCGGGCTCAACTCTTTGATGGAACGTATGTAATAGGTGTTTCCAAGACGGTCTTTGCGGTCTATCAGTGAAAAATACAACTCCTCGGTTATATCGTCAAGATGATTGTAGTGATCGATGAAGATCCCTACTCCACTTGCCATATCGTCGTCCCATCCGTTGATACGGCGTACCTGCCGTATGTCGCAAATGACGAACAGTTTGTCGTAATCGGAAAAGCCCGTATTGTAGATACCGGCGATACGGAGTTTGCGAGGGCGCACATCGCCGTTATTCACAAAATAGGCAAGAAACGAATCGTTGTATCCGAGATGCAACATATTGGCCGTACGGTAAGACACGAGTACATCGGTGCTTACAGTCTGCGAGTCGATATGGAGCATCTCCCCTTCTACCAGATGTTTTTTGAAAAAGGTCGTGTCAAAATCCGAGCCTATGCCCCTGAGTACGATCCCCTGGAAGTCATTGTTCGTCTTGATGATACCCGGCTTCGTTGCAAACACTTCGATGTGGCGTACGCCTTCCGTACTTGTCAGCGCTTCCCGCAGGGAATCGTTGACGGCAATGGGGATAGTTTCGTAGGATGTATTATTGTCGAAATTCGTCAACTGAATGTGAGAACCGAAACCGATCACTTTGTTACGAACCTCCTTCTTGAAACCGACTACGACGGCAACAGATACAATCATCACTGCCAGGCCGATGGCGATACCGGCCATGGCGATCCGTATGACGGGAGGCGTAACGCGCCGGTTATCCCCTTTGTCTTTGGAAAAATGAATTTTTTTGGCAAGAAATAGTTCGAAGTTCATGGGTTAACGGGCTGCATAAGCGGCAAGAGCTTTTTCCAGAACGGTCAGCGCCTTGGCCAGATCCTCTTTGTTGAGTACGTATGCCAGACGCACTTCATCCCGCCCGTTTTCCGGTGTTGTGTAAAAACCGGAAGCAGGGGCCATCATGATCGTTTGTCCTTCGTATGAGAAATCGCTCAGGCACCAGGCACAGAACTTGTCCGTATCGTCTACCGGCAGGCGGGCAACGGTATAAAACGCGCCCATCGGTATCGGGGAGTAACATCCCGGTATGCGGTTCAGGCGGTCGACTAAGAAATTGCGGCGTTGCAGGTATTCGTTGTAAACCGACAGCATATATTCTTCCGATGTGTCGAGCGACGCTTCGGCGATGATCTGGCCGACCAGCGGCGGGCTTAAACGGGCCTGGCACCATTTCATCACGTTTTCCCGCACCTGTTTATTTTTAGTGATCAGCGCCCCGACACGTATGCCACATTCGCTGTAACGTTTCGAAACCGAATCGACCAGTACGACGTTCTGTTCAATTCCTTCCAGGTGGAAGGCCGATATGTAAGGCGCTCCCGTATAGCAGAACTCACGATATACTTCGTCGGAAAAGAGAAAGAGGTCATATTTTCGTACCAGGTCGCGTAACCGATTCATTTCTTCGCGCGTGTAGAGGTATCCTGTCGGATTATTCGGATTGCAGATCATAATGGCTTTGGTCTTTGGGGTGATCAACGCCTCAAACTTATCGAGCGAAGGCAATGCGAATCCGTCTTCGATCGAGGAAGGAAGCGTCTTGATCACAGCGCCGCACGAAATAGCGAAAGCCATATAATTGGCATAGGCCGGTTCGGGTATGATGATTTCATCGCCCGGATCGAGGCACGCCATGAAAGAGAAGTTCACAGCTTCCGATCCGCCGGATGTGATGATAATATCTTCCGTTTCGGCCGGGATATTGAATTTGTGGTAGTAGTGCGTTAGTTTCCGGCGAAAACTCAGCAGGCCTTCGCTCGGCCCGTATTCTAAGATTTTCCGGTCGATACGGCGCATAGCGTCTAATGCCACTTCCGGCGTAGGGATATCCGGTTGGCCTATATTCAAGTGGTATACTTTGATGCCTTCGGACTTGGCTTTGTTTGCTAAAGGCACTAATTTTCGAATAGGGGACGCAGGCATGCCGGCGCCCCGCAGTGATATTATGGGCATACGTAATTGATATTATGTTACAAAATAACATTATTATGTCCGGCAAAAGTAGTATTTTACAATGAATTTCGCAATATTATGTGACTTTTTTATGATACATTCTCACAAATACAGATAGGGATATATTATTTTAGTTTATTAATCAATTCTGTTATCTCGTTGACCGACAGTTTTATTGAACCGGAGATGAGTTCAACAGGCACTCCTGCGCGATAAAGGTTGAGAGCAATTTCTTCCGCCAATGCTTTTTTCGCTTTCTCACTTTCGATTCGTCCTTCCACTCTGCCTTTCTCAAACCCGATCACCTCGCCTTCGGCAAGACCTTCGGCAAACTTTGCTTCTATGAGTGTATTTTCGCGGCTCACCTCGTCCCAAAGCCTGTCGTAAGCATAACGCTCGGCATCGGTATATGCTGCTTCTTCGCACAGGTCGAGCGCCTCTTTTATCAGTTCGTTTTCTTTGAATTCCTGCGGAATATCTTTTACCCCATCTTCCGTTTCTTTCAAAAAACGAAGCCATAACACCGCAAGTTTCTTTTCTTCATGGGTCTTAGGAGCGAGTTTCGGGAGTTCAATAAAGACGATGTTCATGCCCTCAATTGTTTCTTTCGGGTCGCGCGGGTTCGTCATCTCAAAGGCATGATAATACTCGTCGGTTTCTTTATAGAAGGTATCATTCAAAATCGCAAGCCCATAGACAGGCTGCAAATGCAGATACGAACTGCCTTTTTTCAACTGCCGGCTGTATATTGCAGCGGTGTTGAACAACATTCGTTCTAAAAACGCTTCAGCCCACTCCATCTGCATCTCAACGATAAATTGTCGCTTTAAATTGTCGGTGCAACGTACATCAACAACAGAACGTCTTTTTAACGGACTGTCCGGCACCAACTCGTCTTTCAGATATTCGATGCTCTCAATAATGCTGCCATCCTTAAACGTCAGTTGCGAGTTAAGAAAACTGATTAACAGATGCGGATGCTGTCCGAATATCTTCTTGAACACGATATCGTTCTTTGGGTCAAGGTACTTTGCCATCATCTTATCGTTTAAAATTCACTGCAAAAGTACGATTTTTTTCAGATTCCTAAAAATCAGCGATGAAATAAATTCAGTAGTACTGTTACAAAGTTACAATTAAATCCAATATATTTCGGACAAATTTGCGCTATTTCACCAAAATATTTATAATTAATTTAATATCAACACATTATTAATAATGCGAAGAGCCGGCTTATTTTTATTATGAAAGTACAATCATCCCCTGCAATGCCTGTTCACATAATAGACAGACGTTTATAACACAGATCAGGGCAGATCGTTACCACAGCCGGTTATTGTTATCAAAAAGTT
>JAIRSF010000010.1 GCA_031255595.1 Tannerella sp. | reverse complement strand
ATTTTGGGCATTGCACTGTTTATTTTCGGTATTATCGTCCGTTACTCGGTATTACCCGAATTAGATCCGTCGGTCGTAAACAAACGTTCTTCCGAAGATGAAAAATCACATAAATCCATCTTCCGGTATCCGGCTCTGATCCTCGGAGTGGTCGCCATGTTTTTCCATATAGGGACACAGATGATTGCATTGGGAACTGCCATCCAGTACGCCGGAACCATGGGAGAAAGCCTTGCCGGAGCCGCCAAAAACATCCCCTCTTACACCATGTTCCTGACTTTTATCGGATATTTCATCGGTATCATCTTTATTCCCAAATATCTCAAACAAAGAAATGCGCTCCTGGTCTGCGCTTCCATCAACCTGATACTGTCCGTATTGATTATCACCACATCGGGAACTGTTCACTTTCTTGGCATGAAGATCGACATTTCCCTTTGGTACCTGGTCATGATGGGGCTTCCGAATGCACTCCTATATGCCGGTATATGGCCTTTAGCGATCAACGGCTTGGGAAAATACACCAATTTGGGATCGGCATTCCTCGTCATGGCGCTGAGCGGTAGCGCGATCATGCCTGTTGTTTATAATTTCTTTGTTGAAATGAATGTTTCCCTGTCGCCATTTGCGGCGATGAAGCAGGGATATTGGGTTCTTATTCCATGTTTCGCCTACATAGCCTGGTATGCCGCATACGGATATAAAATAAAATCGTGGACAGGAAAGAAATAAAACATACATGAAACCGTTACAAAAATAAAACTTAACAACTATGAAGAACCGGCTCATAATAAAAAACGGAAAAGTGATTTTCCCGGATCGAACGGAAGAAAACCTGAGTATCCTGTGTGAAAACGGAAAGATCATTGAAATTCTAAAATCCGAAGATACGGCACTCGACGGAAACGAAACAGTGATAGATGCCGGCAACAAATACGTCGCACCCGGATTCATCGACATTCACACCCATGGCGGCGGCGGTCATGACTTTATGGACGGAACCGTAGAGGCTTACCTCGGAGCGGCGGAAACGCATGCAAAACATGGTACAACGGCTTTGGTGCCCACCACCCTCACAAGTACATCCGAAGAACTGCTTCAGACATTTTCCGTTTATAAAGATGCGGTTAAGCAAAATAAAAAGGGAGCCAAATTTCTCGGATTGCATCTGGAAGGTCCTTATTTTGCTTATAACCAGCGTGGCGCCCAGGATCCCAAATACCTCAGAAATCCCGAACCGGAAGAATACAACCGGATTTTAGAAGAAACGGATGATATCGTACGTTGGAGCCTGGCTCCCGAACTGCCCGGGGCATTCGCATTCGGCAGAGTGCTGACGTCAAAAAACATCCTTACCTCCATTGCTCACAGTGACGCCATCTATGAAGAAGTACTGGAAGCTTATCACGCCGGGTTTTCGCATGTCACACATCTTTACTCCGCCATGTCGACCGTTACAAGAAGAAACGCTTTCAGATACGCCGGCGTTTTGGAATCCGCCTATTTAATCGATGATATGACGGTAGAAATTATTGCCGACGGCGTACATTTACCGAAACCGCTTCTTCAGTTCGTATATAAATTCAAAGGCCCCGACAAAACGGCTTTGTGTACGGATTCCATGCGCGGAGCCGGTATGCCCGACGGAGAATCTATCCTCGGAAGCTTAGGGAAAGGACAAAAGGTGATAATCGAAGACGGGGTTGCGAAACTACCCGATCGTACGGCTTTTGCCGGAAGCGTCGCTACAACCGACCGGTTAGTAAGAACCATGATGAATATAGCGGAAATACCGTTAACGGATGCCGTTAAAATGATGACGCTTACGCCTGCCCGCATTATGCACATTGACCAATACAAAGGCTCGATCGGAAAAGGCAAAGATGCGGATCTTGTGATCTTCGATGATAATATCAATGTTTCATTCACAATCTTGGAAGGAAATGTCATATACGCAAGCCGACACAATCGCAAGTGAGTTCAAAAAGGGAATGCTGAAAGTAAAGGTTTTCCACGAGCGGGAACAAATGGGTGTAGAAGTAGCGCACGATGTGTCGGACACAATCCGAAAACTGCTCGTACACAAGGATGAAATCAACATGATCTTCGCTGCCGCGCCATCGCAAAACGACTTCATAAAGGAACTGCTTGCCGGCAACTCCGTCGAATGGCAAAAGATTAACGCCTTTCACATGGACGAGTATATCGGTTTGAATGAAGAAGCTCCGCAGGGTTTCGGAAATTTCCTGAAGGAACGCATCTTCGGAAAAGTCCCGTTCAAAAGCGTACATTATATAAACGGACAGGCCGGCGACGCTTCCTGCGAATGTAAAAGATATGCCGGACTGCTTCAAAAGTACCCGGTAGACATCGTTTGCCTGGGAATCGGAGAAAACGGGCATATTGCGTTTAACGACCCGTCCGTCGCCGATTTTCAGGATCGGGAATGTGTCAAAGTTGTAATATTGGAACAGGCATGCCGCCAACAGCAGGTCAATGACGGATGCTTCGCAACATTAAGCGAAGTACCCGTCAAAGCATTCACATTAACAATCCCCACACTAATGAAAGCGGATTATATGTTTTGCATCGTACCGACAAAATTCAAAGCAGAGGCCGTTTACCGCACGCTAAACGACGAAATCAGCGAAAAATGTCCTGCTACCATTTTAAGAACAAAAAAAGACGCCGTCCTCTATCTGGACAAAGCAAGCGCATCTTTATTAAAATGACACCGGCAAAGAGCCTTTACGGAATGATTCCGGGGTGCAAGTATCCGAAATAGATCAATCCGAAAAGCCCGGCGTTCCATCCTTGTAACCGGAATCCCAGGTTTTCCCCCGTCAGGCTGTTAATATGCTCGTTGGGCGACCAATCTCCCGAAGCTACGAGATCGGCATTTGCAACTTTTTTAATCAGGTCGACCGCTTCCTGACTTTTCCCGGCATGGATACGCGCCCAGCAATCCATAAAACTCAACCAGGGCCAGACGGCGCCGTTGTGATAGGTCGCAGGAGCATATCCGAAGCTTGCCGGATAATAGGGATAGGTTTCG
>JAIRSF010000193.1 GCA_031255595.1 Tannerella sp. | reverse complement strand
ACTGTTGCTCTCACTTAATCGACGCTTTCAAGGCTTCGTCCGCTTCACCCCGTTAAGCTTAACGCTCCGGTCGGCTGAAATCTGTGTAACTCGCTTCGCTCAAACAGCACAGATTTCTTGACGCCTCCCTTCACTACTTAACGGCTCACCGCACGAGGCCGATCCTAAACTCTTTAACTTTTTTGCTTTTATTGAAGATTGAAAACTTCTAATTTCTGACTTCTACTAAAAACTACGTACCGGATTATTCTTATATCAATCAAACAAAATCTATTTGACATAATAATTTCCCAAATTCATGTATTGAATTTTTGATTTTTAAAATGGTTTTTTTCGTCGGTTTTTTTCGTCCATTCACATAGTGGCTTAATAAACCTTGATTCAATCCCGTCAATCGTGACATCCCAGCCAACGAGAGCACACCGGAATAGGCCGATAGAAAAGAAGCGGTATCATACTTGAAATCAAATTCCAATGCGGGAAATTCTTTTCCTTCGTTTTGATAAGTTTCTTTCATTTCTTCGTATCCGATCTTGAAATCCTCGATGACCTCTTCCACCGTTTTCCCTTCACCCAAAACGCCGAATTTTATTCTTTCGTCGCTTATGTAGGCCGAATAACGTCCTTTGCTGTTTTGCTCAATAATTACTGTTACTTTCATAGCGTTAATTGTTTTATTAAAAAATTGGAGCCTATTTTTTTGCCCCCGACTTAATGAGGATGTCATTTAATGTTCCTTTAGCAACCTCTTCGCTTTTATGTCGGCTCATTTCAAAAAACTCACCCGTATCAGGGTTTATCCAAATCGGATGCCGGCGCCCCTGATGATGAAAGCGGCTGTTTGTCGTTTTCTTAATGAATTTTTCCAATTCCGAATATTTCATAATGTATCAATGTCCATTTAATTAATACACCGCAAAAGTACGAATATTAATACCATTATGCAAATATTTCTTTGCCATTTTCATGTTTTACAACATGAAAAATCCGCTCTTTTTGTCATTGACCTCATATGCAAAATACGGCATACAGAGGTACTGATTTTATACTGTTTTCAAAGTCGAAATTCTTTGCGGAAATGCGATAAACGGTTTCGGGTTTATAACGTTCGCAATATACTTTGAGCGATTTTGCTTTCACATTTTCGCTTGATTTAACTTCGACGGGAAGCACAGCGCCCGACTTGTCCTGAATAACAAAGTCGACTTTCGCTTTGCCTTCACTTTCCCAGTAATACGGTTCGTGCCCCGAAGAAATCAAAGCGTTCATCACATAATTTTCCGCAAATGAACCTTTTATATTGTCAAAGGCGGCAAAACTGCTTAAATAGGCTGTTTCGGGAATTTGATACTGTGCCGAGAGCAATCCCACATCGGAGAGATACACCTTGTAAAACACAGGATTGGCAAAGGCCGACAACGGGAAATTGCCGGCCGAAACCATTGTACATTTGCGAACTATATTACTGTTGAAAAGCCAGTCGAGCGATTCCTGATAATCCTTTGCCCGCGCTCCGGACTTGATAACTTTGAATTGAAACTTATGGTTTTCTTTCGCAAGTTGTGATGGGATGCTCTGAAACGTAGCAATTGTCTTGCCTGTCAGCGCAGGTGTCGAGTATTTGCCCATATCGGAAATATGATTGGTAATGATATTTTGCTGCAAAGCGCGGACAAAGGTGAAATCCTTATGTTCAAGATAATGCTGCACGACTTGCGGCATTCCGCCGACTTGCAGGTACAGCCGGTAATATTCCAGCAATTTATCGTGCGAAAAACATGGTGTATTTCCGGTAAAACATTCACGTATCAGATTTACGGCGTCGTATTGTTCAAATGCCCATAAAAATTCCTCAAAATCAAGCTGATACATCCTGATTTGCATCACTTTCCCGACAGGAAACGAAAACCCCTCGCGGTTGAGCGCCACGCCGAGCAAACTTCCCGCCGCAATAATATGATAATCGGGCGTCTGTTCGAAAAAATACTTCAGCGAATTTAACGCGGCGGGACACGCCTGAATTTCATCGAAAAAAAGTAACGTTTCATGCGGAAAGACCGTTTCGCCCGACAGTACCGAAATTTCTCGTATAATTCGTTTTGGTTCAAGATTTTGTTCAAAAATATCCCTGAACGATCGGTTCAGTTCAAAGTTGATATTCACAACATTGCGGTATTCCTTTTTGCCAAATGCAAGGATACTGTGCGTCTTACCGGTTTGTCGTGCGCCTGTTACCAAAAGTGGCATTCGATAATCGCTTCGTTTCCAATTTGTGAGATTTGTCACATTTTTTCGTTCCATAAATGTATTATATTAGAACACAAAGGTAACGAATGTTTATGAAACAAACTACAAAATGATGCTGATATTTTTTTTGATAAATTTATTCTACTCACTTGTTACTCACTCCGTTTTTGGAGATGTTTTTAAGAGAACTTTTCCTCTTTAAGCGAATAAGGCAAAAGTGGGTATTTTTCTGAATAAAGCCTATTTTTAGTCTATAATTTCATGTCAAATCCAAAAATATAATATATTATACGGATTCAATTCCAAATTTATTGTATTTTTGTGGCATAATAAAGTTGTCATGATACATAGGATATTAGAAAATACGGTTCGAGATAAGTTGAATACAGGTAAGGCCATCATATTAATGGGAGCCGGACAAGTGGGGAAAACAACCTTGCTCAAAGAACTCTTTAAAGGTTCTGATGAAATGATTTGGCTCAATGGTGACGAATTGGATGTGCAGAATCTTTTTGAAAAGATATCGGCTACTCGTTTGAAATACCTTTTCGGAAATAAGAAGTATGTTGTAATTGACGAGGCTCAACGAATCAAAGACATCGGATTAAAGTTGAAACTTATAACGGATGAATTGCCGGAAATGCAACTGATCGCAACAGGCAGTTCTTCTTTTGATTTAGCGAATGAGGTTAACGAACCTCTTACCGGTAGAAAGTGGGAATACAAAATGTATCCTGTATCCTTTGCAGAAATGGTTCAGCATCATGGATTATTAGATGAGAAAAGATTATTGCCTCACCGTTTGGTTTATGGCTATTATCCGGATGTGGTGAATAATCCGGGGAATGAAAAAGAAATATTGAAACAGCTTTCGGACAGTTATCTCTATAAGGATATTCTAATATGGGAACAGATCAAAAAACCGGAGAAGTTACTGAAACTGTTACAGGCAATTGCTTTCCAGATCGGTAATCAGGTATCTTATGTTGAATTAGGTCAGCTTTGCGGATTAGATAGCAAAACAGTAGAAAAGTACGTAGTGTTATTAGAGCAATGTTATGTTATTTTTCGCTTAGGCTCATTTAGTCGTAATCTACGAAACGAACTGAAGAATAGTAAGAAAATATACTTTTATGATAATGGTATACGTAATGCTATCATAGCAGATTTCTCCTTAACAGAGAGTCGTTCCGATATTGGTGCACTGTGGGAGAATTATATTATATCTGAAAGACAGAAAAAACTGGAATACGATAAGATGTGGCGCAATAGTTGGTTTTGGCGAACTACAGACCGGAAAGAGATTGACTATATAGAAGAAGGAAACGGGCATATTCAGGCATTTGAATTCAAATGGAATCCCGAGGCTAAATATAAAACCCCTAAACAGTTTTTGGAAAACTATTCCGGTAGTACTTTTTCCGTTGTTTCTCCTGAAAATATGGAAGAGTTCTTGTTGGGATAGAAATTTTCCGAAAGATAATAATAAAGTTTGGATAATTACAGATGGTATTCAGCGATTGGTTGGCTGACAATAATTGCAGCATACGTTTTAATTT
>JAIRSF010000175.1 GCA_031255595.1 Tannerella sp. | reverse complement strand
AGCTTACCGCTTCTGCCGTAATGCAGGAGGTCCGTACGCCTGATGGGTTGTAAGGTCATGTATACCGACGCATGTAGGGCGGCTCGTCCGATGTCGGGGGGTAGACCGCAAAGAATTTGCCGGCGACGGCAAATCAAGATAAATGACAGGCACGTCCGCACTTATAAAATGCGGATGTACAGAACCCGGCTTACAGGCCTGCTGCCTTTTCATGATTTTTAAATTCTTTTACCTGGGAATCTCTCGAATAATATGGCTACTAAAAAAAAGAAAGAGAAAAAAAATATCATTCTTCGTGTAAGTGAACTGTTTACGTGGCTTATCCGGTTTATTACGTATGATATATGGCGTATGACGGAGAACGAAATGAGCGGCCTTAAAAAAGGGTATATTTTTATTGTCAAAACAATCATTCTTGCCCTGCGCGGCTTTAAAAGGGAAGATCTTTTTACGAAAGCTTCGGCTTTGACTTACAGCACCCTCCTTGCAATCGTGCCGATGCTTGCCGTTGTTGTCGGCATAGCAAGCGGATTTGGGGTGCGCGAAACGGTACGGGAGAGCCTCTATACTTATTTTCCCGGACATAAGATAGAGTTGGGAAAGGCGTTCGATTTTGCGGATAATTATCTGAGTATGGCGCAGGGAGGTGTTTTTATCGGGATCGGTTTGCTCCTCCTTTTATATACGATCGTCAGTCTTATTTCAACCATAGAAAATTCTTTCAATGAAATATGGCAGGTTAAGAAAGGACGTTCGTGGAACCGGAAGATTACGGATTACCTGGCTTTTTTTATTATTCTTCCGGCAATGATTACGGTTTCCAGCGGTTTGTCCCTGTTTACCTCGACCATGCAGAATTTATTTCTGGATGAATATGTGTTTCTGACACCGGTGGCTGATTTTTTACTGACGCTTGCCCCTTATGTGATTACGGTTTTATTTTTTACGGTATTATATATATTGGTTCCGAACACAAAAGTTCGCTTCCTGAACGCGTTGGCCGCCGGTTTTGTTGTCGGTTGCGCCTTTCAGGGCTTCCAGCTTATCTATATCAGCGGACAAATCTGGGTAAGCAAATATAATGCTATCTATGGAAGTTTTGCCGCATTGCCGCTTTTGTTCTTATGGTTGCAGGTGTCTTGGATATTGAGCCTTTTCGGTGCGGAAATTGCTTATGCATCGCAGAATGTTAAGAAATTCAGTTTTGAACGGGACAGTAAAAATATAAGCCGCCGGTATGAGGATTTTTTGTTGATGCTGATTGCTTCGCTGATCGTCAAGCGGTTTGAGAAAGGGGAAACGCCTTATACGGCGGATGAAATATCCGATGCAAACCGGATCCCGATACGCTTGGCAACCGACATGCTGTATCTGCTGGCGGAGCTTGGGATAATAACGGAGGTGCGCCCGGAAGAAGATGAACGTGTTGTGCGTTATCAACCGGCATTGGATATAAATAAGATCAGCGTGAGTTTTTTGTTTCGTAAAAGAGATGAATACGGTTCGGAAAATTTTAAAATAGACATATCCTGTAAGTTCCGGAAAGAATGGCAGGCTTTATTGAAAACGCGTGACGATATGTATGCCCCGAATGACAATATATTGCTGAAAGATCTATAAATGGAAGACGGAAAGATGAAAGGCGATTTGACGTACGGAAAAGTGTGGAAAGTTATTCCGGCTTTTGTTTTTCCGTTGCTGATAGGGAATCTCCTTCAGCAAACATATCAGGTCGCGGATAGTATTATTGTGGGCCGGTTTATCGGGAAAGAAGCGCTTGCGGCGGTTTCGGCCTCGTTTTTCATCTATTATTTCATAATATCTCTTGTGATAGGGATTGGTAGCGGCATTACGGTCGTTGTTTCTCAATGTTACGGAGGAAAACAATACGGGAAAGTGCAGGCTGCCTTTTCTTCTTTTTTTATTTTTACATTCATTGCGGGCATATTTCTGGCGATTGTAGGCGTCCTGTTTTCGGAAGCTTTTTTTCATCTGATGAAAACGCCTGAAGATGTGATACCGGAGGCTGTGCGCTATTTTCGTGTATATATGTGCGGCACGCCTTTTTTTGTTACCTTTAACAGCTTTCTGTCTATTATGCGCGGCATGGGCGATTCGAAACGTCCGATGATGTTGGCGCTTTTCACCGCTATCCTGAACGTTGCAGCAGACTTGTTGTTTATCGTTGTCTTTGAATGGGATGTGGAAGGTGCGGCGTTGGCTACTGTTGCGGCACAGGGGATTGGGGTGTTGTCGACCGTCGTTTATATCCGGAAACGTCATCCTTTACTTTCGATGAAAAGAAGTGAGATGAAGTTCGACCGCCAGTTGTTTATCAGCGGGTTAAAGATCGGTATTCCGACAAGCATACAGCAATGCTCCTTATCTTTGGGGCTTCTTGCTCTGCTGGGCGTTGTAAATGCTTTCGGCACAGATACGCTTACGGCTTACGGCGCAGCCGGCAAGATTGACTCTTTAATCACTCAGGTGGTACTTGCTTTGTCGAGCGCCATGTCTGCTTTTTGCGGTCAGCATATCGGGGCGGGAGATCTGTTGCGGATTCGTCAGGGGGTACGGTTTGCCATGCTTATCAACATCCTGTTTTCGGTAGGAATTTATATCATTATATGCATTTTCGGACGGGAAATCATGGAGGCGTTTTCGACCGATGAGGTGGTGATTTCCATCGGTTATGATTATTTGTTGATAGTGGGGGCGGTATTCTTTCTGCATGGCGCCATGAATGTGATGAACGGCGTTATGCGTGGCGCCGGGGATACTTTGTACGCCATGCTGACGGGCATTGTTCTTTTTTGGATCATACGCATCCCGCTGGCTTATATTCTAAGTGGATACATGGGTTATAGAGGCATATGGCTTGC
>JAIRSF010000163.1 GCA_031255595.1 Tannerella sp. | reverse complement strand
GCCGAATATTTTCCCAAAAAAGACCGCGCGTTCTCTACCAGTATCTTCAATTCCGGTGCAACGATCGGCGCCATGATAGCTCCGGCCTGCATTCTCTACATCGCCGAAGCTTTCGGCTGGGAAGCATCCTTCATCATCATCGGTGTACTGGGATTTATCTGGATGGGCTTTTGGGTCTTCATCTACAAAAAGCCGGAAGTACATCCCAAGGTCAACCAGGCCGAATTAACCTACATTCAACAAGACCGGCAGGAGGAAAAACGGGATGAAACGACGGAAAAGAAACTCTCCTTCCTGCAATGTTTCCGCTTCAAGCAGACCTGGGCTTTTGCATTCGGCAAATTCATGACCGACGGCGTCTGGTGGTTCTTCCTCTTTTGGATGCCCAAATACCTCCAAACCAGCTTCGGACTCGAGGGTACCGCCCAAGTATTGCCGCTCACCATCCTGTACGCCATCGTGATGCTGTCGATCATCGGCGGCTGGTTGCCATCCTATTTTATAGACAAGAAGGGCATGAACCCGTATGCCGGCCGGATGAAATCGATGTTAATCTTCGCCTTCTTCCCCTTGCTGGCCCTGTTTGCCCAGCCTTTGGGCGCCTACAGCTACTGGTTACCGGTTATCCTGATCGGCATTGCCGCAGCAGCGCACCAGGCCTGGTCGGCCAACATCTTCTCCACCATCGGTGACATGTTCCCCAAAACCGCTATTGCCACCATTACCGGTATCGGCGGCATGGCCGGTGGAGTCGGCTCCTACTTCATCCAAAGCGGCGCCGGGAAACTTTTCGACCATGCAGGCCGAACCGGGATGAACTTCCTGGGTTTCAGCGGCGAACCGGCCGGTTACTTCATTGTCTTCATCTTCTGCGCCATCGCCTACCTGATCGGATGGGTCGTAATGAAAGCATTAGTACCCAAATACAAGCCGATTGAAGTCTGACGACATAAATAGATGCGGGTCTGGAAGAAATCGCTTAAACTCGACCGGCCTCCCGTAAAAAGGAGGCCCTACATATAATTACAACTAAAAAGATTAGGTCATGAAAAAAATTTTAGCAACACTATCCGTATTTTTAATGATGATTACGAATGTACATGCACAAGAATTGCAAGCCATCAAGCTCAATGAGCCGAACAAATCACGTGGTTCGGCAGTGATGAAAGCGTTATCCGACCGGCATTCGGATCGCGAATTTGATACCAAAGATATTTCTTTGCAGGATCTTTCGGATTTATTGTGGGCCGCTAACGGCATAAACCGCAGCGACGGCAAGCGAACGGCGCCTTCGGCCATGAACCGTCAGGAGATCGACCTCTACGTCGTACGCCCGGACGGGACATACCTGTACGAAGCAAGCAACCACTCGCTTAAACCAATTGCAAAAGGCGATTACCGGAAGGACGTCGCCGGCGGACAGGATTTTGCGGCCACAGCGCCCCTGTGTATTGTACTGGTAGCCCAGCTCGAAAAACTCGGAGATCCGACCCATGAACAGACCCGCCTGATCGCTGCGATGGATGCGGGGATCGTCTGCCAGAACATCAATGTCTTCTGCTCGGCGGCAGGCCTCGCGACCGTACCACGCGCTACGATGAACAAAAATGAACTTCAAAAAGCGCTTCATTTATCGGATACGCAACTGCTGACATTGAACAATCCGATCGGATATCCTAAAAAATAAACAGCGTCGTATGCCGGTCTTTTTCCTTCTGTTGTTAATAAGTTATTTGCTGGGCAATATTTACATATTTGTTCGAGGGCTGCAAGCCCTCGAACAAATATCCGGTATCATCAAATGGATCTTCGGCCTGTCGTACTGGACGGGCGCCCTGATGCTTGTTGTGATATTCATCGCTTTCCGCAAATCCGGGCAAATGCCTTTTTCCCTGGGGCATATCCTGTTCCTGATAGGCTCCGGATGGCTCGTTTTCACGCTTTACATGGTCATCTTCCTTGCATGTACCGATCTGGTCAGGGTATTCAATCACTCTTTCCAATACGGGTTTGTTGTTTCCTTGCTGCTGACTTTCGGGCTATTGGTATACGGATATATACATTACCGGCATCCAAACAGGCAAGTCATCCCCATTACCATCAACAAACCGCTTGAAGGTGCAAAAGAGAAGCTGAGAATTGTGGCAATCAGTGACTGGCATCTCGGATTGGGAACGACAACGAAGAAACTCAGAGAGGATATCGACTTTATCAACGCGCAGAAGCCGGATCTGATCCTGATCGGAGGCGACCTGATAGATAACAGTGTCGCGCCGGTTATCGACCGGGGGATGGACGGGGAACTCAACCGGCTGCAAGCAACGATGGGGATTTATATGACTCCGGGTAACCACGAATATATCAGCGGGATCCGGGATTGCAGCGATTTCATAAAGCGAACACAGATCATATTGCTGAGAGATTCGATCCTCACGCTTCCATGCGGACTCCAGTTAGTCGGGCGGGACGACCGAAGTAACCCAAACCGCCTGTCCATCGGCGATCTGGCTCTTTTGACGGATTCCTCGCGGCCCGTTATTCTATTGGATCATCAACCTTACGGATTAGACGAAGTGGAAGCTACCGGCGTTGTAGACCTGCAATTCAGCGGACATACACACAACGGACAGGTCTTCCCGCTGTCGTTGCTGACCGGCTATTTGTTTGATTTAAGCTACGGTTATGAAAAACGCGGCAATACAAACTTCTATGTTTCATCGGGTATTGCCCTTTGGGGGCCGCCTTTCCGTATAGGCACATGCAGTGAAATCGTCGTTTTTGAATGTTCTTTTACTGCGGGGAATGAAAAGATTTAATATATTTGTACCCAAACTTACCCGAATATGAAAGTATTTATGCAGTCCATTTTCGGACAGATTCTATTCAGCTCTTATATTTTGTGGCGGGGCCGCCAGGCGCTTCCCAAAAAGAAGATTTGCCAGATACCGTTTGTGCTGGCGTTGGCGCTTGAAATATTCGTATTCTTCACAGGTTACCTGTTTCACGACTATCTTCCCGACTGCATTTTTATTCCGCTGATGCTGATCTGCAACACGTGGTACATTGCATCGTTGTACATCACAATCGTACTGCTAATACTGGAGTTGTTACGTCTTATCAACAAACAATGGGCCTGGTATCCCATGTTTGTAAACCTATACTGGGAGAAAACGAAAATCGCGCTGTTTTTTGTCGTAACGGCAGGCATCACCTGCCTGATGATTTTCGGATACCACAACGTGCGCTATCCCTCCGTTCAACATGTTTACCTGACGATCCCAAAGACAGTAGAAGGACGCGACAGCCTTAATCTTCTCATGACAAGCGACTGGCACATCGGGGAAATGATACGGAAAAAACAGGTGCAACATATCGTGCAACTTTGTAACGAACAAAACGCCGACATCATCGTGATTGTCGGCGATATAATCGACTATGAAACACGTTTCGCCGAAAAAGAACATGTCGAAGAAGACCTGCAACAACTAAAAGCGCCACTCGGCGTATATATGGTACTGGGTAATCACGAATACCGGGCCAACCGGTTTGCCAAACTGAAATGGATCGAAAAGACCGGCATTACCCTGTTGGTCGACTCGGTTATAAGCCCCGACTCCTCTTTCTACCTGATAGGGCGCGACGATTATATTAACCACCGCAACCGCGCATCATTAAAAACACTGATGCTGCAAACCGACTCGTTGAAACCGTTGATCGTACTGGATCACCAACCCAACCGAATGAACGAGATCGCGATGAACCATGCCGACCTGGGATTGCATGGCCATACGCATAATGGCCAGATATGGCCCTATCCGCTGGCCTTACATCTTGTATACGAATGTCCGTACGGATATTACCGGAAGGGCGACACCCAATTTTTCGTTTCATCGGGCGTAGGATGCGCCGGCCCTCCTTACAGAATCGGCACCCATTCCGAGATCGTCGCCCTGCACATACGCTTCGACGCCTCCTTAAAACAATAAAAAACGGATCCTTGTTGCAACGCAAGCCGGGAGAAGCACAAAAAAGCCCCTACCCTTTCGACGGAAGCATTTCCGTAAAAGCCCGGCATGCACTCACGTTTCAAAGCATTTATTTTTTTCGTTGATTTTATTCGGTAATCACAGAAAATTCCCCGATCCCTCCGGCGACTGCCTTATCGGCAAGACGCAAGGCGACAAAACGCACCGCACGCCCTTTTACGGGAGCAAACCGTACTTCCTGCAAAACAGGATTATTTACCACGTTCGAAAACTCACCTTCCGCCACCTTCCGCCCGTCGATAAACAGCCGATAGGAAACGATATAATCATTGGCGTCGCGCCGCCGGCTCGGTGTATAACGAAATCCGGAAATCGTCACAGGCTCCTTCAGTTGAAAAGCCAGTTCCGGTTTTCCTTCGGGCAAACGATAAACGGAATAGGCGTTCCCATCGAAAGCCGCCTCCGCAGAAGACTCATAAAACGAAGAAGGTATATCAAACTCATACGTCGCCACAGGCCCCCATTGATCGGACAACTCATCATAAGCGGCCGCACGAACAACGCCCTTGCGTGCAAACTCAAACGATCCGGTATACAAAGTGGAGGATTTATCCGGAGCGCTTCCGTCGGTCGTATAATAAACCCTTGTACTCACATCGTCCGAACCGATCGACACCCGGCTCTCCGCATTACGGCTCACAGAAGGCTCTACCATCAGCGGAGGCGCCGAATAGGCCTCTACATTATGAATACATAACGGGCCGCGCGCATCCGAAAAACGGATGCGGAACTTATCCGTTTCAACCGTTTTAAAACGGACAATCCGTTTATATCCCACCGTAGTTGTCGAATCAACGGCATTCACCGCTTCCCATCCATCGCCTTGGGGCGTTTCGATCACAAACTTCCGTACCCGCTGGCCCAGTGGGATATACTCCTGTATCAGCACACGATTCAGCCTTGCCGGCTTCGGAAAGGTAAAGGTCAGTGTACCGCCGGTCACACCGTCGCCCGTCGCCCAATAAGTATCCCGGTCGCCGTCCAACACATTGCCTGCGCCGAACTTTCGCCCGCGGACATGGTCTGCCTCTACTTTTACACCCCGCAAAAGATTCTCCGCCATGTCGTTGCGTATCGTTTCCGCCCATTCCACGACGCGCATTGAATCGAGCGGATGTATGCGTCCGCTCAGCGCTATCGGAAAGTTCAGGATCAGATTGGCATTATGCCCGATACTGCGGTAATAAATGTCGACCAACTGTTTCAACGTCTTCACCTGGTGATCCTCGCGGGCATGATAAAACCATCCCGGACGAACGGAAACATCCACCTCACCGCCCAACCATTTCGGGCCGTTCTCATCTCCCCACTGACTGCCTTTATAATCATAGCCACATGCAGGTTCCGAATCATATATGCTCCATTGCGTATCGCCGGCCCAACCGCTTTCATTCCCTATCCATCGAATATCAGGAACCGTTCCGCCGAAAATCATAGCGTCCGGATGTTTTTCCTTTATAATCTCACGCGCTTTCTTATAATCATAATATGTAACGGCGTCTATCGAACGCCGTTCGTCCGCACCGCCGTACCAACCCGTCCCGCCGTTGGCGCCGTCAAACCAGAACTCAAACAACGGCCCGTAATCGGAAACAAGCTCCCTTATCTGATTATGGTATGTTTCCACATATTCGGGACGACCGTACCCGGAATGGTTCCGATCCCATGGCGAGAGGTAAACCCCGAATTTAAGCCCATGACGTTTACATGCTTCCGAAAGTTCACGTACAACATCGCCCTTCCCCTCCTTCCAAGGTGAATTTTTCACACTGTACTCCGTTGTTTTCGTCGGCCACAGGCAAAATCCGTCATGATGCTTGGTCGTAATAACAACCCCTTTCATCCCGATCTCTTTAAAAATCTTCACCCACTGTTCACAATTCAGGTCTTCCGGGTCGAAAGTGGAAGCCGGCGTATTTCCATATCCCCATTCAAGGTCATTAAATGTATTCAGCCCGAAATGTATAAAGGCATACATCTCCGTCTGATGCCACGCAAGCTGTTCGGGAGTAGGCACCGGCATTACCGCCGAAGGAGGAGCTACCCGATCATTACAAGACAATACCAGCCAGCCCCCCAAAAACAAACCGGCTATACACCGGTAATTAAAATGTACTGATTTCATAAAAGTTCATTCTCCTATAATCTTGACAAGCACCCGCTTACGACGTTTGCCGTCGAACTCTCCGTAGAAAATCTGCTCCCAAGGCCCGAAATCCAGTTGGCCGCCGGAAACCGCGACTACCACCTCGCGCCCCATCAACGTCCGTTTTATGTGCGCATCGGCATTATCTTCAAATCCATTGTGCCGGTATTGGTTATAAGGTTTTTCGGGCGCCAATTTTTCCAGCCAGGCCTCAAAATCATGATGCAGCCCGCTTTCATCATCGTTGATAAAAACACTCGCCGTAATATGCATGGCATTGCAAAGCAGCAGGCCTTCCTTAATGCCGCTCTCACGCAGGCACGCTTCGATCGCAGGCGTAATGTTCAGCATTTGCCTGCGACGGTCTGTCTCAAACCACAATTCTTTCCGATACGATTTCATTCGATTATTTATTTAGGTAATTAGCAGCAAACTCCGGGGAGATATAATTCGAATAACTCCTGCAAACCTCCGACGACAAATCAATCCCGCATTGAATCACTTTCCCCCATTCCGCCTCATTCAGATCCGGAAGATCACAGGAGCGGATATCATGTTTCAGTAATCCGTAAACAAGTCCCGCATTAAAATTATCGCCGGCCCCTATCGTACTGACAGGCGTTATTTTCCGGGAATCAAAATGCGCCTTGACGCCGTCCGCATAAAGGTTCACGCCGTCCGCACCATGCGTTGATATAAAATAACGGCAATGAGGCCGGATAAATTCCGCATAGACTTCGTCCATATCCGTTTTACCGTATAAATGATAAAAATCCTCATGAGAGCCGCGTACAATGGTTGCATATCCGCAATTTTCGGTAATAGACTTCTTCAGCAACCGAACATCGGCGCTGTGGGACGAGCGGAAATTGGGATCATAATAGATCAGGGCCTTACGTCTTTTCGCCTCTTCCGGAAATTGAACAAACCGACTCCGGTATACCGGATTCAATGCATAAAAGGAACCGAACACAAAAACATCCTCCTCCCGAATATCGGGAAAAGGCATGCGCAGCCTTTCTTCCGGATAATCCGTATGAAAAATATATTCGGCGTTTTTGTCCGCATCCAGAAATGCCAATGAAACCGGGCTTCTGCGGCTTTCAAAGCGATCCACATAATCCGTTACGATCTTATTCCGATTCATAAAACGACAAACCATATCGCCGACACGATCGTCCCCTACTTCACTGATAAAGGTAACCGGGATACCCAGGCGGCTCAACGACACCATCGCATTCAATGCCGAACCTCCTACGACCGAACGTTCCGGTTGTTCGTTTTCAAAAATAATATCCAGTACCGTTTCCCCGATTCCGATCACTTTCCGCATATCGCGCCCTCCTATTGACTACTCTGTTCGCGGCTTTTTTCCCCAAGATAACCGCCATGATGGCGCTTGGCGTAATCCTTACTGGTAAAGCCTATTTTCCGCATGGCGCTCACCACAAGCACATCCCCGATCACCGTCATGACCGTTGTCGAGGTGGTAGGCGTAAGACCTAACGGACATACCTCTTCCGGCGAACCGGTCAGCAGGCATACGTCGGCTTCTTTCGCCAGCGGGCTGTCCGGGTTAGAGGTGATAACAATAAACTTAACATCCGGCACTAAGCCCTTGGACAAAACAACAAGTTCTTCCAGTTCGCGCGTCTTGCCCGAATTGGAAATCAACAACATCAAATCATTGTCCCTCATGATGCCCAAATCGCCATGTTGCGCTTCGCTGGGATGAAGGAAAAAGGCAGGCGTACCCGTAGAGCTAAACGTGGTCGCCACATTCATTGCGATCTGTCCGGCTTTTCCCATACCGCTGACGATTAACGAGCCGCCACGTTTATGAACATACTCATATATCAAATTAACGGCTTTCTCATAAGATTCCGTCACAGGAATATTACGAACGGCATGGGCTTCCCTTTCAATGATCGACTTTATTTCTTCATATAGCATAGCTAAATATATTTTACATGCCGACAAATATACAATTTTTTTTCTATTCTTATCCAATATTTATTTTTTCTCGTATCTTTGCAAGCATATTAAAAAAAGTATGTTGGGGAAAGGGATACACTTATGAAAAATAAATATATTTGCAGGATTCTTGCTCTATGTTGTTTATGCATGATGATGAACGGTTGCAGGAAATCCGATGAATTTACCGTAAAAGGCGTTGTAGCGGGAGCGGCCGGACAAACCTTGTATCTTGAAAATATCGGATTGTCAACCAACATCGTCGTCGATTCCATCAAACTGAAATCCGACGGAAAATTTTTATTCCGGCATAAACGCCCTCCTTATCCCGATTTTTATCATCTCAAACTTAAAAAAAACCTGATCTATTTCTCGGTTGATTCTACCGAAACCATCACATTTACGGCCGATGCTCATAATTTTGCCACCTCGTATACGGTAGAAGGGTCGGAAAACAGTAAAGCGATGAAAGAAATAACCCTGGCGCAACTTGACGCCTATCAGGAGATTCATAAACTGCGCGACAGCTATGGCATGAACCTGATTCCCGATTCCATCTACCAGGAAAGCTCTTTAAAAGCTATCACATCTTATAAAGAAGTTGCACTCAAATACATTTTTGGGGCGCCGGCATCTCCTGCGGCCTATTTTGCGTTATTTCAACAAATCGACGGATTATCGTTTTTCGACCTGTACGACCGGATGGACTCAAAAGCATACGGCGCCGTAGCAACCAGTTATAAAATGCATTACCCGGAAAGCCCCCGCGCTAAACAGCTCGAAACATTTGCCTTGCAATCGCTACGGGTTACACGTGAGGAACGCAGGAATGCGCTGCAACTGAACAATGCGAAAGAAGTTAGTTTCATTGACATTGACCTGCCGGATATAAATAACAACCAGATAAAATTAAGCGACGTCGCACAGGGGAAAACCGTACTCGTAAACTTTACGGCATATCAGACCGAATGGTCGCCCGCATTCAACATAAAGCTGAACGAATTATACGACAGCTATAAAGATCGCGGATTTGAAATCTATCAGGTGTCATTAGATAATGATGAACATTTCTGGAAAAATGTTGCCTCCAATATACCCTGGACAAAGGTACGCGACCCTCATTCCATCTATTCGTCGATCGCCGCTATTTATAATGTAAGGCAACTGCCGGCACTATTCCTCCTCAACAAAAAGGGAGAAATGGTTAAACGCATCGTATCCATTGATACGATCGAAGACGACATTAAAGCATCGTTATAAAATTATGTTATAAAGCATTATGATGCTATTTGCTTATATTAAATTTCAGGCGTATCTTTGCATCGAACTTATATAAACGGGAGTTCCGGCGATCAAGGTTATTGGCCGGGATTCTTTTTTTATTCACTTAAACCGGAGGAAAAAAAATATGGCGGTCACTTACATGTCAGAAGAAGGCTACAACAAAATTTTAGCCGAAATCAATTATCTGGAGTCGGTAAAACGCCCGGAAATTTCCGCACAGATAGCGGAAGCCCGGGACAAAGGCGATCTATCGGAAAATGCGGAATACGATGCTGCGCGCGAGGCTCAGGGACTCCTTGAAGCTAAAATCGCGCAACTGAAAGGTATGCTCTCAAATGCACGCCTTATTGACGAATCGCAGTTGAAAACAGACGCCGTTCAGATCATGAATAAGGTCAAAATAAAAAATACAAAGACCAATGCGGTCATGACTTATACGATTGTATCCGACTCGGAATCCAATCTGAAACAAAACAAAATTGCGGTCAGCACGCCCATCGCGCAAGGGCTTATGGGTAAAAAAGTCGGGGATGTGGTAGATATAACGGTTCCATCCGGAACCATGAACTTTGAAATCCTTGAAATATCACTGGGTATCTAAATTTTTAATTTTAAGAAAGTTATGGCAACCATATTCAGTAAAATAGTGGCAGGAGAAATCCCCTGTTACAAAATCGGGGAAAACGATGAGTTTTTTGCGTTTTTAGATATCAACCCCGTTGCAGAAGGGCATACACTTGTTATCCCCAAAAAGGAAACCGATTACCTCTTCGATATAGACGACGAATCATTGGGGCGTATGATGATATTTGCAAAAAA
>JAIRSF010000097.1 GCA_031255595.1 Tannerella sp. | reverse complement strand
ACAACAAAGGGAAGATTTTATCTTTTTTATATCTCAAAACTGAAAATACTGATGAGAATTATGCCGATATAACTCCCGCTTTTATCCCTAAAAAACGCTTAAAAGTTGGTACTTTTAAGGTCGTAAGCAATGGTGTTCGGTTAGGTGAACGCTTTCTGAAAATTATTTTTGACAATGCTGTTGTCAATAACGTTGAGGAAATTTATGTGACAATATTTGATAGAACAGAGGAACAGAAGCGCCTGATTTCTTTAATACAAGAATGGGGTTTTAAAAAATTTGCCACAAAAGGGAATAATGGAGAATTGGTCTATGTGCGTGATTTTTCGAAGCAATTTGATATTGCACATCCGAAAAAGACATTTCCCTTTGTACCTCTTAACACAAATATTTTTCTGATACCAATATATCCTAAATATCACACAGAATTATTGCCCGATTCATTTTTAAGAACAGAGTCTCCTGATAATTTTATTGAGAATGAGCCACATAGAAATGCAATAAATAAAATTTACATATCTCGCTCTGTCCAAAGAGATATAAAACGGGGAGATGTGTTGATTTTTTATCGCACCGCGCCACAAGATAAATCAGCGTATTATCATAGTGTTATTACAACAGTAGGTATTGTTGAAGAAAAGATTGATAATATCTCAAATGAACAGGAGTTTATATTGAAGGCACGCAAAAGGAGTATTTTTACGGATGAATATCTAAAAGAATTTTGGAATTACAATCCTAAATTTCGTCCATTTCTGATTCGTTTTCTTTCTATTTATTCCTTTCAATTAGGCAACCGTTTGAATCGCAAACAACTTTTAGATTTAGGTATAATTTCAGGTGCAGAAAATGAACTGCGTGGACTGAAACAAATTACAAAAGAACAATTTTTAATCATTTTAAAGGAGGCAAAGGTAAATGAAAGTTTTATTGTCTATTAAGCCAGAGTTTGCACTCAAAATATTTGAAGGAACTAAAAAATACGAGTTCCGTAAAAGCATATTCAAACGGAATGATGTAGATACAGTTGTTGTTTATGCTTCTTCGCCGATACAACAAGTAATCGGCGAATTTGAGATAAAGAGCATTTTATGTAAGGAAGTAGAATTATTGTGGCAAATTACCCAACAATTCGCCGGCATTAACAAAGATTTCTACGATGAATATTTTGCTAACAAAGAAATGGCATTTGCCATTCAAGTTGGAAAAATTCGCAAATTTCCCATACCAAAACAGTTATCAGATTACGATATGGCCTACGCTCCTCAATCGTTTGCGTACTTGTAAAATAACTCAACCGGTCTAATACTGTCAGAGCAGCAGGAACTTTACGGCGAACTGCATTTTTCAGAAATAGGAACAATACGATTTTTCAGATAAGACCGGAATTGTCGCAGGCGGAGGTTGGAAAAGCATTGTTTAGAGAGGAAAGTTTTTCGGAGGGAGATACGGCGGCGGGTTCAATCGGGAAGATGCAGGTAACGGTTATTCAATCGTCAGTTGAAAGAGGTCTTTTAATTTTTCCAGATTGGGGTTCTTTTTTATCAGGTAGTTATATTTCTCCACAGAAGTGTAAATCATCTCTTTTTCTTCTTTTTCGACAATACGGATGTCCATTTCTATCCGGCTGTTATGAAGCCTGCTGCACAGATGCCCCAAGATATCCGCTTTGTTGCCCAGTATTTCATCTTTTTGGCTTGGGTTATAAACCGACACCTCCATCCGGTAATTTTCTTTCAGTGAAGGTTTGCAACTGAGCAATGTGTTTTTTAGGTGTATCTTTTTGACAGTCAGGCTTTCGGCATATTCTGTCCAGTATATTAACAGTTCTTCCTGTGAAAAATCATTTTTTGCATCCGGCATTTGTGATATGTACGTCACTTGCGGCGTTTTTTCCTTTTCTTCACCCAGCACTTTTAAAGATGTCCGGCGGATCGTCGATATTTTAGCCGTATCCGTTTCTTTGGGTTTGGTGTCGGGAATATGATCTACCGGCTTTGAATGAGATGCCGTAGCAGTGACGGTGTTTGCCGCAGAAAGCGTGTTTGCCGTTGCCTGCGGATGACGAGAGGGGGGGGTGTTTTCCCCCTGCGGTACGGAATTGGACGGATGGGCCGTTTGTGGGGCGTCAGTTGACGTACTGTTCCGGTCTGTTGCCGATCGCAGGTCAGCGATGGGTCTGATTAGTGTTTTTTTTTTATCGTCCTCTTCCGCGGGACTTAGGATCAACTGGCATAGTTGAATAAGCGTCAGTTCCAGCAACAGGCGTTTGTTCCGGCTGTTCCGGTAATTGAGATCGCATTGATTCGTCAGTTCAATTGCCCTGAAAAGAAACTTGTCGGCGCATTGTTTTGCCGTTTCCTTATAACGTTCGCGGATGGACGCTACTACTTCAAAAAGGATCAGTGTCGCTTCATCTTTGCAGACCAGCAAATCCCGGAAGTGGGTCGCCAGCCCGGTAATAATAGGCTGTCCGTCAAAACCTCTTTCTAAGATCTCGTTCAGAATCAGCATGCAGGAGCGAACGTCGCTTTTCAGGATCGCGTCGGTAATGCGGAAGTAATATTCATAGTCGAGTACGTTGAGGTTCTCAATGACGGCTTTGTAGGTGATGTTGCCGTCTGTAAAACTGACAACCTGGTCGAAGATAGATAACGCATCCCGCATACCGCCGTCCGCTTTTTGCGCAATCACATTCAGCGCCTCCGGCTCGGCGGTAATCTTTTCGCAGGACGCCACATATTGCAGGTGTTCTACCATATCTCCGATCGTAATGCGTGCAAAATCATAGATCTGGCACCGCGAGAGTATCGTCGGAAGGATCTTCTGTTTCTCGGTGGTAGCCAATATGAACAGGGCATGATGCGGAGGTTCTTCCAACGTTTTGAGGAAAGCGTTGAATGCCGAGGGACTAAGCATGTGCACCTCGTCAATGATGTAAACCTTGTATCTGCCTAATTGTGGCGGGATGCGAACCTGTTCCGTCAGCGAACGGATATCGTCGACCGAGTTATTCGACGCCGCATCAAGCTCATGGATGTTGAGCGAACGCTGCTCGTTGAATGAGCGGCACGACTCACATTCATTGCATGATTCTCCGTCGGCTGTCGGGTTCAGGCAATTGATCGTCTTGGCGAAGATGCGCGCACACGAGGTCTTACCAACCCCGCGCGGGCCGCAAAACAAGTAAGCATGCGCCAGTTTGCCGCTTTGAATCGCATTCTTCAAAGTGGTCGTCAGTGATTTTTGCCCGATGACACTTTTGAATGTCGAAGGCCTGTATTTTCGTGCCGATACGATATAATCTTCCATTAAATTTTCAAATTGCCTACAAATATAGAAATATTTTTTTTACTTTTGCAAAAACTCTTTTTCGATATGTCCCGATTGGTTGATTTTTATGAAAAATATCTGACAAGACTGAACAAATACTGGTTAGTCACGATTCTTTTTCTCTTCATCACATTTTTTATTGGAGATGGTAACCTGTATAATCGTTACAAATACGATGAAAAAATTCGCACATTGAAAAACGAGATAAACCGTTATAAAAAAGAGATAGAGCAGGATAAGAAAAAACTCCAGGAGTTACAGACCGATAAGGTCGGGCTTGAGCAGTTTGCCCGCGAAGAATATCTGATGAAAAAAGAAGACGAAGACCTGTTTATTGTAGAAGAATGAATCAGCAAATACGAAATTACCTGTTTATGTTTTCCGGTGCACTGATGCTTGTCGGTGCGGCGTCCTATATTACGCACTGGATCCATGCGCCGTACCTCTTTGCCGTCGGAGCCGCCGGTATAACGGTCTGTTTTATGACCATACCCTATAAAAATCTGGGTTTTCGCCATCGTCGCCTTCATCGCATAAACGTCCTGGCGGGAGTTTCCATGATCGCCTCATCGGTATTTATGTTCCGCGAAAGGATGGAGTGGGTCGTTTTCCTTCTTATAGCCGCCTTGCTCCTGATTTATACCTCCTTTGTCCGTCCCCGTACGGGTGAGTAGGATTCAAAACGTTAAAACTCATAACGCCATTCGTCAAGCCACCGGATGATGGGTTGATCTCCTTCAAAGTGAATGGGAAGCCAGATATAACGTCCGTCGATGGCGTTTTTCGGTGTCCAGCGGTCACCCATATAGATAAAACGGTCTGCCGTTCCGGGAACAGGTAGTACGTATGTGCTTTGTGAACGGAATGAAAGATCGGCCTCTTTACCTACAAACGGATTTTTAAGTTCTACCCATGGCCCCCAGATAGAAGACGCCACAGCGGAGCGTCCGGCATTAGGCGCCCAACCCGTACATCCCGACATGATCAGGTAATATTTCCCGTCTTTTTTAAACATAGCGGGAGCTTCCATAAAACGTCCGGAGAAAAAACGTGCAAATTTGCCGGAACAATCCGTATAATCCTCGTTAAGCTCGGAAATATGTAACGTGCTGTTTTCTTCCGAGGAATAGATATGGTAGGCTTTGCCGTCGTCATCAACAAACAAATTCATATCACGCGCCATCTGTCCGCCGGGCATATCGCGCCCCAGCAGATTGAGCGAATCCGGATGAGCCGGCAGGTCGCCCCCACTGAACCGTTGTCCGGCAGATGGGATATTTTCCGATTTATGTACATCCAGCACATTCACCGGCCAATGTCCCGCATTGGGACGTATCGCTTTCAGGAACTTATAAGGGCCTGCAGGTTTGTCGCTGACGGCTATTCCGCTGAGTGCACCCGTATATCCCGCCCCTTTAGGCTCCAGATGGAACCACATCACATAGTTCTTATTCTTTTTGTTGTATATTACCTTCGGACGTTCCAATATACATCCTTTGGTTATACGGTGTGCGGTATCGTCTTCAATCACACGAAGTGCGATCCCTTCATCTTTCCAGTTATACAAATCCTTTGATGAATAACAACTTACCCCCACCAATGCTTTATTTCCGGCTTCGCCTTCCGTTTTATGTTCGCCGAACCAGTAGTAGGTATCTCCCATTTGGAGTATTCCACCCCCATGCGCATTGATATGGACGCCATTATTATCCGGCCAGGTTCCACCCGGAACGAATGATTTGTTTTTACTGCTGTTACAAGCGCAAAAAATCGCAAAATTTAAAAACAGCGCAATAATCACCGGTGCAAATTCCGGTATGTGATACTTGTGATTCATGACATGATTCTTTTAATAATGATAGGCACCGGCGGTATGAATATACCGTTGAAACGAACCGAACGGATACATACCGGTCACCGGAATAGGGGTTTTTATTAATGAAGCGTTTCATTCCACTAAAAGACGGTATAATTCCAATGTTCAACATGCTTGCCGTAGGTGACTTCGATCGTTTCATTGGAAAGAATGTCGACGGATGTTGTTTCCGTCAGGTTTTTGTCGACATTGGTAGCTAAGATGCGGACGATTCCCGACGTCGCAAAGATTCGGTCATTGTTTTCGGAAATGTCTAAGGGTTCTGTGGTGGTGTATTCAAGTTTAAGTTTTGGGGACCGGATGCTTAATAAAGTTCCGGCGCCTTTCAATGTATAACTTTTTCCGTCGTCTTTGAAACGAATATCCCATTCTGCGGTATATTCGAATGTACCGTCGTGGGCATTGTCGTGTTTTGGAATATACCAGGCCTGGTCTCCTTTGCTTTCCACATCAAATATGAAAGGTATTTCGTGATAATAGCTTTCGGCTACATCATCCGAAATGTTCCAGACTGCGCCTGTTTCATCCAGCGTTTTTCCGTTTGTCCGTATGGATATGGCGGAAAAATCCGTGTAATAACCCTGAGTCGGTTTTAATGTCCATAAATCCGTTTGTTCGTCGTAAAAAATTTTCACGTTGCGGAAATACAGCTTGTCCACCGAATCGCGTTGGGCAAG
>JAIRSF010000137.1 GCA_031255595.1 Tannerella sp. | reverse complement strand
TGAATGCCCAAAAATAAAAGGCACAAAATAATCGAATCCTTCATGTTGGGATAAGCCCTACCATTCATTTCACCTGCAAACTTTTCATTGTCAGGGTAGTTTGCCGGCATTTCGTTTTTACTTGTATTTTCCATTGCTTCAAAAATTAGAATTAAGGCGTAAAGATAGTATAAAATCCTTAACTATACACAAATACTGCAAAAACCCTCAAAAGCAAACGCATGAAAAAATTAACCCAAGTTTCCGGTAGCCCTCTTATCAATCCGGCAGGCCGCGTATGCGATCGTCGAAAGCCGTAAGAGCGGCTTTGGCACCTTCGCCCATAGAGATAATAATCTGTTTATACGGAACAGTGGAAACGTCCCCTGCCGCATATATACCGGGAACATTCGTGCGGCAATGCCCGTCGATTTCAATGTCCCCGATCGCATTTGTTTTCACAAGGCCTTTCACCACATCGCTATTCGCTTTAAGGCCTATCTGGACGAAAACCCCGTCTATGTCAATCGTTCGTTCTTCCCCGCTCCTACGGTTCCTTACTTTTATTCCGACAATTTTTTCACCATTTCCAATCAGTTCGGTGGTCTGCGAATTTGTATACACTTCCACATTCGGAAGACTTTTCAATTTCTCCTGCAGCACCTGATCGGCTTTCAGGTCTTCCAGAAACTCCAGTACGGTCACTTTGGAACAGATACCGGCCAGATCAATAGCCGCTTCGATGCCGGAATTGCCGCCTCCTACCACCGCCACCTGTTTATTCTTATAAAACGGCCCGTCACAATGCGGGCAAAAGGCTACACCTCTCCCGATATATTCCGATTCACCCGCTACCTGAAGCCTTCTCCAACTTGCTCCCGTAGCAACAATCAACGCCGGCGTCACATAGATCTCGCCGCCTTTCACGTGCACAACCTTATCTTTCCCCTCCCGTTCGACTTTCTCTACCGTCCGGTTCTCAAAAATATCAATCGAATAGGCCTGTAAATGTATTTTGAGGTCATTCGCCAGTTTCTCCCCGGTTGTTTCAGGTACGGAAATAAGGTTTTCGATGCCGACGGTTTCTTTCACCTGTCCGCCGACCCGTTCCGCCAGGATCGCAACCTTCAACCCCTTGCGAGCCGAATAAATCGCTGCAGAAGCTCCGGCCGGCCCTCCGCCGATCACCAGGACATCGTATTCTTGCCTCTCATTGTTCTGGTTCAACAACTCATCCCTGCCGTATTTTGCTTCCAGCTTATCCAATAATTCCCCGAAAGACGCCTTTCCCGAATGAATAAGATCCTTGCCGGCAAATACGGCGGGAACCCCTTGTATTTTAAGATTCTCGACCTCACTTTGATTGATCGCGCCATCCACTATTTCGTGTTTTATATCCGGATTGATAAAAGACATCAGGTTAAACGCCTGCGCCACATCCGGGCAATTCGTACAGGTCAGTGAAACATACGTCGTAAGGTGTATCTCTCCTTTCAGTGCTTTTACCCTGCTCCGGATAAAAGCATCCGGAATATTTTTACCTTTTCCGTCATAGTTTAATACGGCCAGCAAAAGCGTTGAAAATTCATGTCCGTTAGGAACCATGCGAAATGTAACGCCGGCCTTTTCGCCGTCTTTTAACAAATAAAATTTCAGGCCGTTTCCCTGATTCAGGCGAACCTGAATTTTGTCCGAACAGGAAGCCGTTTCTTCCAGTAACCCGATCAGTTCATCACGACTCTCATGGTCATCCGATACATATACATCAAATATATAAGACGATGACAGGTTGGCAAAAATAGATTTCACCTGTTCTTTTAATGCATTATCCAACATAACTATTCTTTTTTTTAATGATTTATTGAAAATAAAATGAATACGCTAAAAACACCGGAAAACAACGGAACATACGGATAGAAAAAGGGGCGGCCTGAAAAGAATCGGACCATCCCCTCAATTATATCAAATAAATACCGCCCGTATAAACCGGTTTCTATATTTTACCGACTAAATCAATACCCGGCTTCAAGGTCTGATCGCCTTTCTTCCATTTCGCCGGACATACTTCATTCGGATGTTCCGCTACGAATAAAGCCGCTTCGACTTTCCGGAGTAATTCCGAGGCATTACGGCCGATCCCGTTGTCATGTATTTCGCACAGTTTAATTTGTCCTTCCGGATTAAATACAAACGTACCCCTGTATGCAAGGCCTTCTTCTTCTATATGGACGCCTAAAGCTCTTGTCAGCGCACCCGTCGGATCCGCCAACATCGGGTACCGGATCTTTTTTATTGCAGCAGAGGCATCATGCCAGGCCTTGTGTACAAAATGAGTATCCGTACTGACAGAATAAATCTCAACGCCAAGCTCTTTGAATTTGGCATAGTTATCAGCCATATCTTCCAACTCGGTGGGACATACAAATGTAAAATCCGCCGGATAAAAAAAGAAAATTCCCCATTTTCCTTTTACATCTTTATCCGTTACCGTTTTAAACTCGCCATTATAATAAGCATTTACTTTGAACTCAGGGATGTAAGAATTGATAATTGGTGTCATAATTTTAAATATTAATTTTTATGTTTT
>JAIRSF010000212.1 GCA_031255595.1 Tannerella sp. | reverse complement strand
GTTCCTTTTTCAACCACATTGGCGCCAATCACCGGTTCTCCTGCGGCGTCCAGCACAACGCCTGTAATTCTTTTAGCCACAGCATTGCCGGCGGCCTGTTGCAATTTCCCGGTGATCATGACGGAAACGCCGTTTATCGTATACTGCAAACCGCGTGCCGGCAAAACCCTATCCAGTACGGACTCTATGGACTGGTTCGTGATATTCAACGTTACATCTTTTTTATTTTCCAATACAATATCCCTGTAGGAAAAACGGTACGGACTCTTCGTTTCTATTTCCTCAAAAAACTGTTGTAAAGATACGTTTTTTACGGACAACGAAAGACGGTTCGGCTGCTGTGCCAATGCTGAAAGAGAGTTAATAAACAATAATATAGTGCACAAAACAAAAAACAAGTGCTTATTCTTCCTAACTTTGCCGGAAGATTTTAATGTGTCTTTTCGATTAATTATCATACTTAAATATTTTTAGGTTAATACTAATTTTAACTGGCGATTTCTGTAATCGCATACATTTTAACGGTATTAATCGCAACCGGAGAATCTCGCACATTCTCCGGTTCATTTTTTTTCATGATGAATCCATATTGCTGTTTTTTTTAAAGGTTAATTTAATCGGTTATTTTTCTCCGGTATCAATCCATATATTTTCTCCTTCCATCTTGTATGTAAACTTATAATGCATCTTTAAATCATTCATCACATCACGCACGTCATCATACGCAAAATAGCCGGTAAATCGGTCGGATCCGAAACCTTCCCCCTTCATATAGATCAGGACTCCAAAGCGGCGCTCTATTTTATAAAAAACGTTTTCAATCGGTTCGGAACGAAACATCAGTTCGCCACGCACCCAGGCGGTTTCGAACCGGATATTGGCTTTTTCCTTCCGCAGGTTTCCGGATAGTTTGTCATAGATTACTTTTTCATGGGGTTTCACATATAAAGCCGTAAGAGGCAACCCTTTCGTTTCGACTTTAACACTTCCCGCAATCAAAGATAATTCCACCACCTGTTCGTCTTCGTATGCGTAAAAATTAAAATCGGTACCCAACACTTCGGCATTCAGGTGTTCTGTGCCGACGACAAACTTCCGGGCTTCATCCCTGTGAACTTGAAAAAAGGCTTCCCCCTTAAAGCTTACTTTTCTGTCTTTATAACCGAAATCCTGCCGGTAGCGCAACGACGATTCCGAGTTGAGATAAACAACGGAGCTGTCCGGCAAAGTAACCACAATCTTCTGTCCGCGGGCGGCATCGACAACGACTTCTTTCGCGCCGAGATCCACCCGGTAGGCATGGTCTTTATATAAATACCCGGAAACGCCCGTCAGGAACACGATCAGCAAAATCACAGCGACACGCCCCGCATAGCGAACTATTTCCCGGATATTCGTGGAGGCCGTATGCCTGCGTATTTTTGCAAAAATCGCAGCTAATTCGCTTTCCGGAGGTATTTGTTCCGGGGAAAAGCTAAATTCCATCCACAAGTTTTCCAATACTTCCGACAAACATTCGTCATCGGTATGGTTCAGTAAATCTCTTAATGCCTCCCATTCCGAAGGCGTAAGCGTCTTCGAAACATAACGCGACATGAGTTTGTATATTTCCGTTTGTTTCATACTTTTGCTTATACACAAAAGGCTTTGATCTATAACATATACATTCGTATGTTATAAAACATGTTTTCGAAAACAAAAAGGATATTTTACAAACCGGGCCTTAATCGTTGTTCATAAAGAATAAGACAAAAAGCAACATGAAGTGCCCCATTTCTTCGCGAATCGTGCGCAAGGCAACAGACAATTGGTTTCGCACTACCTGCTCTTTTATATTTAATTGCGCAGCTATTTCTTCGACGGACACGCCCTGTTCTTTATTCATTTCGAAAATCTGTGCCTGCCTCGGACTTATTTTCTGCTTCGCCCACTGAAGCCGGCGATTAAACTCATCAAAATCAATCGCTTGCTCAATTCCGCTTTCCGCCTCCACCTGTTCGATCATTTGAAGCGATACGTAGTCCGAAAAAACAGGATTCCTCACCTGGCGGCGAAATTCGTTCAACAGTTGATTTCTCGCAATTGTGAAAAGATACGATTTAAAGGACAAATCGATACGGATCTCTTCACGCTTCACCCATATTTTCACAAACGTTTCCTGAACAATATCATTCGTAGCGGATTTCGATCTCATGAGGCTGAATACGTAGGCATACAATTGCGGAGCATATATTTTATAAAGAGAAGTAAAGGCATCGTACGATCCCGTTATCAGCTTTTTTACATATTGATCCGTCCTATCCATAATAGCCCAACAAGTGTTACCTTTCGCAAAATTACATGAAAATCTCAGTATTTCCAAGCACGTGAGATAAAAAACAATGTGGCCTTACAAGTTTGGCAACAATATTATACTGATTATCAGCTTAAAGGATGATTTTCAAAAGCTCATAGATCGGACGGAACCGGCAGGGCACAACCTGTAAATAAGCGGCCCGGATATAACTTCACATAAGAAACATAACGGTCATTCCCGACCCAGTTCAGCGAACCATCGCCCATGTATTGCCCGATGGAAGGCATCGAAACCACCACATCGTAATCCGGATGGGTTGTCAATTACCAAGTATCAGTACCTGGTTATCCTTATAACTCTCATAACTCGAAACGATGACTCTTTCTCCGGCCTCCAGTCCCTCCAGCACCTCGTAATACTGCGGATTCTGACGACCGATACGGATATTCCGGCGATAAGCTTTTTCACCATCAGCATCCAGTACGAAGATCCAGTTTCCGCCGGTGCTCTGAAAAAACGTGCCCTTCGGGATCAGGATACCTTCGGTCGGCTGTCCCAACTCCAGGTTGATGTAATAGGTCTGTCCGCTGCGGATGTTGTCCGGACGTTC
>JAIRSF010000168.1 GCA_031255595.1 Tannerella sp. | reverse complement strand
CTATTGATGTTGGGGGCGAAGCAGGTCATTTACCGTTTTTACCGGATTGAAGCTCTCGATCGGGACTTCTACAAATACGGTGTTCCAGTCGCTCATCGCTCCGTTCCACAGGCCGGGCAGTTCAAGCGCTTTCAATTCGCGGCCGTCTTTACTCTTTTGCGAGATAAAACCGGTGTTCTTGTCTACGAAATCGAGCAAATTATACGGGTTGCCATGTACGTCTTTCAGGGCGCAAACCAAGTCTACGGGATTAAAGTGCGAGCCTTGTTCAAAAGCATTCCGGGCATCGGCGTCCGTCAGGTCTATCTGCGAACTTTCCAGGATCTGCGGGGAAACCGTTCCGTCCGCATTGACTGCCAGAAACGGCCCGCCGCCCGGCTCGCCGTTATTTTTTACCATGCCGCAGACGCGTAGCGGACGCATCAGTTTGCGCTTGATGTAAAGCACTAACTCTACATCTTCCAGATATTTTATTTCCGGATTTTTGATGCACAGTTTATCCTGAAGGAAATGGATCATTTCCCCAATCTGTTCGTGCGTATAATCGCCGCTCCCGATCAAGCGGATATACTCGAATATCCGGCGTTGAAGCGACACCAGCACACCGGCAATTACTTTTTTAAACCGTACCGTAATCTCTTTGAAATGATCGGGCACAACATTATCAATATTTTTGATAAAGACCACATCCGCATCCAGTTCGTTCAAATTCCGGATAAGAGCGCCATGTCCGCCGGGGCGAAAGACGAGCCGGCCTTTCACATCGCGAAACGGCGCATTTGCCCCGTCTACGGCAATCGTATCCGTATTCGACTGTTGTGTGCTGAACGACAGGTCATACTTCACGTCAAACATTTTCTCATATTTCGGCACTTTTTCCTCAACCAGCTTTCTGAAAAGCGGCAAATGCTCCGGGGACACCGTAAAATGCACAGCCACCCTGTTTTCTGCATTTTTTGCATACATAGCGCCCTCAACCAGATGTTCTTCCATCGCAGTACGCGCCCCTTCCGGATAATGATGGAATAACAACAAACCTTTGGGCAGGGAGCCGTAATTCAATCCTTGTTGTTCCAACAAACCGGCTGCTACAGGCTTGTAGCCGCCTTCGGCGATCAGCGTACAGATATCAAGCCCCTCGTTAGCCCGGCACGTGTCATTCAGGACGTCATAAAAGGCGAAATTTTCGATATTCCCGAAAAATTCATCCTCGAAATCCGTTTCGGGAACATCATAAGAAGCGGATAAAAAGGAGAACAAATCCTTAAACATACGGCTTGCCGCACCGGAGGCCGGAACAAACTTTGTGATTTGCCTCTTATCGTTCAGGTACTGATTCCACACCTCCGCATACATCTTTTGTTCTTCTTCCGTCAAACGGATAATCCCTTTGCCTGCCGAAGCGGATGATTTGATTTTCAGGAAAGGAAAGCCTTCTATAAAACAATTCAATTGTTCTTCAACCTGCATTACGGTCAGATTCTTTGACTTCAGTTGTAATAAATCGTCCGGTTTTAGTATCATATCAATAGTTTTTTTTGATTCTTAATTAAGTAGGACAAAGATAGAAAAAAATCTTTTCCGCACGCTCGGCAAACCGTATTTTTCAGCAATCCGGCGATCGGTTTCTCACTCCGGCAAAAAGAAATAATCGCCGGAGATTCTTATATGTTTGCGTATAATTAAAGATTTTATATTAACTTTACATGCAAATTCAGGTTTTGAATCATGAACAAAGAAACGTTTTTGACGGAAGAAGAAAAAAAAATATTCTTCTCCAAGTATAGGGAATTATTCAACGCATTGTCGGAGAGTCTTGAAAAAGATGATCTGCCCAAAATAAGGCAACTGCTCAAACCCGTCGTAGCGATGGAATGTTACGGGCGCGACCGGAACGGCATCAACGGGCTTTTACGCAACATAGAAACAGCCCTGATCTCTACAAAAGATATCGGATTGAAACGCACCTCCATCCTGGCGCTCATACTCTACCGCCCCGTTTTGAAAAAGGCTATTACAATCGAAGAGGTTGAACGGACATTCAGTCCCGACGTGTCGCTTATCATCAACAGGTTGCTCAAGACGTCCGACCTTTATGCGCGTAACACTGCGATCAACTCGGAAAACTTCCATCGCCTGTTGTTTTCCTTTGCGGAAGACGTGCGCGTGATCCTTCTCATGATTGCGGATCGGCTTTGCATGATGCGCCTGGGGAAGCAGATTGTCGACGAAAAAGACCGCGTACGACTTGCTACGGAAGTTTCCTACTTGTACGCACCCCTGGCTCACCGCCTCGGATTATACAAAATAAAAAGCGAACTGGAAGATTTATCACTCAAATATTTAGATCCCAATCAATATTATTATATCAAAGACAAACTGAACGAAACGAAGCGTTCGCGCGACGAATATATCGGGAAATTCATCGCGCCGGTAAAGGAAAAATTAGAGGAAGCAGGGTTGAAATTTGAAATCAAAGGGAGAACCAAATCCATCCACTCGATAAACAACAAAATAAAAAAACAGAAAGTTGAGTTTGAAGGGATCTACGACCTGTTTGCCATCCGCATCGTGCTGGACTCGCCCGAAACAAAAGAGCGTTTCGACTGCTGGCAGGCTTTTTCCATTATCACAGACATGTACCAGCCCAATCCCAAACGCATGCGCGACTGGCTGTCCGTACCGAAAAACAATGGCTACGAAAGTTTGCACATCACCGTCCTCGGCCCTCAGAAACGCTGGGTGGAAGTGCAGATTCGCACACAGCGCATGGACGAGATCGCCGAAAAAGGCTTCGCAGCGCACTGGAAATACAAAGGAGGCCGCGAAGAACATGGGATGGACGAGTTTCTGGCGGATGTACGCGCTGTCCTCGAAACACAGGGATCAACGCCTATGGATCTGATGAAAGAGTTTAAAATGGAACTTTACCGGGATGAGATCTATGTGTTCACCCCAAATGGCGACCTTATCAAACTCGGCAAAGGAGCGACGGTGCTCGACTTCGCTTTTGCGATCCATTCCAAGATAGGCTGCCGGTGCATTTCGGGAAAAGTAAACGGAAAAAACGTGCCTATAAAATATGTATTGAACAACGGTGATACGATTGAAGTAATCACATCGCCGGTGCAAACCCCCAAACGCGACTGGCTGTCGTTCGTCGCCACATCCAAAGCCCGGAGCAAAATCAAACAGGCCCTCAGGGAAGAATACGCCAAAAGTGTGGAACTGGCTAAAGAACAACTCCGGCGTCGCCTGAAAAACCGCAAAGCAGATATCGAAGAAGCGGTACTGATGCGTTATATAAAGAAGAAAGGATACAAAACGGTCACAGATTTTTTCCTCGACATTGCCGAAGAAAAGCTGGATGTAAATACGGTGATCGACGAATGTACCGAACAGGAGCAAGCACCCGAACATACCGAAACACGCAGTGCGGAAGAATATGTTGCCAATATAGAAGCGCGAGAACTCTCTACCCTTCAGGACATCCTGATAATCGACAAAAATCTTACGGGGATAGACTATAAATTAGCCAAGTGTTGCAATCCCATATACGGCGATCCCGTCTTCGGCTTCGTTTCCACCCAGGGAATAAAAATTCACCGTATGGATTGCCCGAATGCTTCCGAGATGCGCACCCGGTTCGGCTATCGTATCATTCCGGCGGAATGGAGCGGCAAAGGAACAAGCGGATACACCATCTCGTTACGCATCGTAGGAAACGACGATATCGGCATCGTAACCAATATAACCTCCGTAATAAGCAAAGAAAACCGTACTTCGCTTCGTTCGATCAACATCGATTCGGTCGACGGACTGTTTCAGGGTACATTCACCATCATCATCCCCGACACATCTACCCTGACGGTTCTGATGAAAAAACTTCAGGGAGTGAAAGGGGTAAAAAGCGTTGGCCGGATGAACTGAAACTTAACATTTTTTCGGGTGAAGCCCCATCTCCGCCGCCTTTTCATACATGAAATGCAGGGCGTCGTCGTATGCGTTCGGGATCACGCCATCCAGTATGGCATTCTTGATCGCCTCTTTGAGCACCCCGACGGGCGGTGAGGGCGGAAGCCCGAACGTTTCCATAATTTCTTCGCCGGAAACAGGCGGTTGAAAATTACGAATACGGTCTTTTTCTTCTATATCAACCATTTTCTCACGTACGATACGGAAATTTTCAAGAAAACGGCGCACCTTTTCCGGATTCTTACTCGTGATATCGGCCTCACAAAGCTTCATCAGGTCGTCCACATCATCGCCTGCGTCAAACAACAACCGGCGTATGGCCGAATCCGTAACCTCCTCGTCCGCCAGATTAATCGGCCGCATGTGGAGGGCAATCATTTTCCGGACATACTTCAGCTTTTCATTCATCGGCAGCTTCATCCGGCGGAAGATTCCGGGCGCCATCTTCTCCCCGACGAAATTATGGTTGTGGAACGTCCAACCGAGGCGCTTATCAAAACGTTTGGTCGCAGGCTTGGCAATATCGTGCAGAAGCGCACTCCACCGGAGCCACAGGTTATCGGAAACTTTGCTCAGGCGATCCAGTACCATCAGCGTATGCGCAAAATTATCCTTATGTCCGATCCCTTCTTTCGTTTCAACTCCTTTCAAAGCATATAACTCGGGAAATATAATCTCAAGCAATCCCGAACAATCCAGCAGCTCAAACCCGATGGAGGGCTTCGGCGACAGGATGATCTTATTCAGTTCATCGGCAACCCGCTCTTTCGAGATAATTTCGATCCGCGCCTTGTTCCGTTCGATCGCATCAAAAGTATCCGGGTCGATGAAGAAACCAAGCTGCGACGCAAACCGTATGGCGCGCATCATGCGCAACGGATCGTCACTGAACGTAATATCGGGATCTAAGGGCGTGACGATCCGCAGATTTTCAAGATCGCTCAGTCCGTCAAACGGATCGACCATCTCGCCGTAACGTTGCCTGTTCAGGCAAAAAGCCATCGTATTGATCGTGAAATCACGCCGGTTCCGGTCGTCTTCCAGCGTACCGTCTTCCACGACCGGCTTCCGGCTGTTATGGGTATACGATTCCCGCCTGGCTCCGACAAACTCAATCTCCCAGCCTTCGGTTTTAACCTGTGCCGTCCCGAAATTTTTGAAAACGGACAGATGCGTGTTTGCTCCAAGTTCGCCGGCTACGGCCTTTGCTAATCCGATACCGCTCCCAACGGTAACAATATCAATATCTTTAGACGGACGACGCAAAAAAAGATCGCGCACAAATCCTCCTATCACATAACATTCCAGACCCAGCCGGTCGGCAGTGTCCGAAATAAGGTGAAATACGGGTAGTGACAATTGCCTGTCTATCTCTTCCTGAACGTAATACATTAAATATTCATTTTTTTCCGGCGGCAAATATACAAAGAATTAGCCGGATTTTGACGATTCCGGTTAAAAGGAGGTGTATCTTTACTCCGGCAAAACATTTTCAGCGCTTGCACATATGTGAGGACTTTTATGTACATTTGCGCACTTAAATAACAAAATCCGTTCGAATATGAATAGTTTAAAATTTTGTTCCGTTTCATTCCTTTTCTTCCTGCTTCTGTCCGGTTGCAACAGCGAAAGAAAAGAGGCCGAAAAGCGATTGAAGGAAGCCGAAAACCTGTACGAAAACAAACAGTTCAGTACGGTTAAAAGCCTCATCGATTCTATTAATACGTTGTATCCTCGCGAGATAGCCGTCAGAAAAGAAGCGCTCACCCTGATGCGCCTCGTAGAACGCGGCGAAGGCGAAAAAAACATCGCCTATTGCGACAGCCTGCTCCCGATCCGCCTGCAAGAGGCCGAAGAGTTGAAAAAAGGATTTGTGTTCGAGAAAGATACGGCTTACGACGCGATCGGCCGTTATATCCGGCAAACGATGACGGTAGAACGCAACGTGGAACGCAGTTATATCCGCTGCGGCGTCGACGAAGAAGGCGAAATGTACATGGCCAGCGTATACTTCGGAGGCAAACCCATCGATCATCTGGGGCTTAAATTCTCAACAAAAGACGGCGTCGTTGCCGAAACTCCGCTCATTCCGTATGACGGAGGCCTCAACTACCGCTTCAAAGATATGGGCAATACGACGGAAGTAGTAACCTACAAGGGAGAACATTGCAAAACAATCGCCGACCTGGTCTATATCATAGACCTGAAAGAACGCGTAAAAGCGGAATACACCGGAGGCAAACCCTATACGCTTTATCTTTCCGAAAACGACAAAAAAGCGATCAAAGCCACTTACGAATTAGCCACAGTATTAAGCGAGATACATGCTATGCAGAACGAAAAAGTCCGCTCCGAAAGGAAAATCATGCGGATCGATGCAAAACTAAATAAAAACGAAAAGGATGAATAATCGCCGGTTACAGATCTTTCCTCCGCGGAAAAAAAACCTTTTTTCATTTCACGCACTTGGAAAACACAAGTTTTTCATGTACTTTTGCCCCTCTCAAAAATAATAGATTAATTCTTATGGCACAGCAGGAAGATGTATTTAAAAAATTGATTTCCCATTGTAAAGAGTATGGATTCGTATTCCCTTCGTCCGAAATTTATGACGGATTAGGAGCCGTATACGACTACGGACAAAACGGCGTCGAGCTGAAAAATAATATAAAAAAATACTGGTGGGACAGCATGACACTGCTGAACGACCATATCGTCGGTATTGATTCCGCCATTTTTATGCATCCGACCATCTGGAAAGCCTCCGGACATGTAGACGCGTTCAATGATCCGCTGATAGACAACAAAGACAGCAAGAAACGTTACCGCGCCGATGTGCTGGTTGAAGACTACCTTGCCAAAATCGATGAAAAAATAAACAAAGAAGTGGAAAAGGCGGCCAAACGTTTCGGCGAAGCGTTCGACGAACAACAGTTTCGCACAACAAATCCCCGCGTACTGGAGAATCAGGCCAAACGGGACGAGGTGCACACCCGCTTCGCAAAAGCGCTGAACGATTCCGATCTGGAAGAACTGCGCCGGATCATCCTCGACTGCGAGATCGCATGCCCCATCTCCGGTACACGTAACTGGACGGACGTGCGCCAGTTCAACCTGATGTTTGCCACCGAAATGGGATCCACAGCCGACGGCGCAATGAAAATATACCTGCGTCCCGAAACCGCCCAAGGGATATTTGTCAACTTCCTGAACGTGCAGAAAACGGGCCGGATGAAAATACCGTTCGGCATCGCCCAGATCGGAAAAGCTTTCCGCAACGAGATCGTTGCCCGCCAGTTCGTATTCCGCATGCGCGAATTTGAACAGATGGAAATGCAGTTTTTTGTACGCCCCGGCGAAGAATTAGACTGGTTTGCCAAATGGAAAGAGATCCGTATGAAATGGCATCGTGCGCTGGGTATGGGCGATCGGAAATATCGGTATCACGACCACGACAAATTGGCCCACTACGCGAATGCGGCAACCGATATTGAATTTGAGATGCCGTTCGGATTCAAAGAAGTGGAAGGCATACACAGCCGGACGGATTTCGACCTGTCGCAACATGAGAAGTTTTCGGGCAAAAAAATACAATACTTCGACCCCGAACTCAATAAGAGCTACGTGCCCTACGTGATCGAAACCTCGATAGGAGTAGACCGTATGTTCCTGAGCATGATGGCCGGCGCCTATTGTGAAGAAACGCTGGAAGGCGGTGAAACACGAGTTGTATTGAAATTGCCTCCCGCCCTCGCTCCTGTAAAGCTGGCGGTTTTGCCGTTGGTACGCAAAGACGGTCTTCCGGAAAAAGCATACGAAATATTGAATATGCTGCGCTTCGATTTCCGTTGCCAATACGACGAGAAAGATTCGATCGGCAAACGTTACCGTCGCCAGGATGCGATCGGAACACCCTATTGCATAACGGTAGACCATGATTCCCTGAATGACCATTGCGTAACGATCCGCTTTCGTGATACAATGGAACAGGAACGTGTTTCCATCGACAAACTGCATGGTATCATTTCCGATAAAGTAAGCATGCGCAGTATCCTCGAAAAACTAAAATAGTAAGAGATTAAAAATTACATAGGAATGAAAAAATACGGATTTTATTTAATAATGACGCTTGCCGCCATATTCACCGGAACATCCTGCGGAGATGATAAAGAAGATCACCTGGAACAATGGATGGTAGCAAACCAATTAGCCTTTAACGCAGTAAAAGCCAACCCCGAATACAAAGAATTAAGATCGCCCGGAAACGAAGGCAGCATCTACTACAAAGTAATCACAAAAGGAGAAGGCACAGATCCCATCTATTACACGAGCACCATTACCTGCTATTATAAAGGCTGGTTTGTAGCCGACTACCCTCAATACGGCATCACGAACGGATTGATATTTCAAGAAAGATTATTTGACAACAGCACCCCCGTTAGTTTCGCCATAAACGACAGCGGTCTTCGCAAAGGATGGAAAACCGCCCTCCAGCACATGGTAAAAGGCGACAAATGGGAAATATGGATCCCTTACCAGTTAGGATACGGCAGAGATAAAAGCGGCAATATACCCGGCTACTCAACCCTTGTCTTTGAAATAGAAGTAGTAACCGTAGACGGCAAATAAAGCAAAAACCCCCGGTTTTCCAAGCCGATAAAACGAAGTGGTTTCTTGAAACCGCTGTTTTATCTACATACGCTTGGAAACCGTAAGATTTTCAGGTAGTTTTGTATCCCGTTACCCTTGTTGCGGTTATGTATATTATCGGAATCAGAAACGGATTTCTCCGAAATGTTCCGGGCAATGGTAATCCGGCGACGGTAGACGGATCGGACTCCAGGTCACGTAATGAGGATTGGCCGT
>JAIRSF010000151.1 GCA_031255595.1 Tannerella sp. | reverse complement strand
GTATCGAGCGTATCGGTATTGGTCATCGTCTGCACGACAACCGGATGGTTTCCGCCCATCGAGATGTTTCCTACGTGTACGTCGATGGTGGGGCGGCGTTTATAATTGAAAAAATCCATAGTTTTATTTTCTGCTCCGTCAAAGGTAATACTTCTATCTTTTGGAAAGATCGTGTTCTCACGGATATTTATTCCAACGCATACGATTGCCCCCGGTGCGATAACGGTAAAAACCGGCAGCCATACCGGGTGGCAATCTTCCTGAAGCGGTTTGCCTTATCGTAATTCTCCCCGAAATGCATCGGCAAAAAGTATGCGGTTTTTATGCGCGATACAAACTGTTCGGCGCCCCTCATAAAATCCTTTCCCAAGCGCGGATCGACGGGAAACATGGCCAGATAGAGGCGGTTGTTCTGTTCGGAAAGCAACTCCAACTCACATAAAAAATGATTTTCGTACGAAAGCGACTCTTCCTTATCCACTTCCTCGTTCCAATGCCAGTTGTTCAGGTCGCCGGCATGAAAAAATCGGCGGTTGTTGTATTCAACCAGAAAAGAGCTTCCGGCATCGGTCGACCCAAACGCTTTTATCGTAAGCCGGTGATCGCGGTAAACTTCCTCTTTGTCGAGGTAAAGGGCGTCACCGGTAGCCGTTTTTCCGCTCTCCAGCAACTCCCGCGAAAAAATATAGCGGATATTCTTTTTCCGTTTTTTCCAAGAAAGAATTTCCGGGTTAAAATGATCGTAATGCGAGTGCGAACACAGGACATAGAGATCTTCTTCCCTGTTGAGCAGGTAATCTTTCACCCAACCGGAACCATCTTCACGGGGTGTATCCTCATAATAATCGAAGAGCATTGAAACCCCGTCGAATGTGAGCAGATAACAACTGTGGTATATATAGGTCGCTGTCATAACCGTATTTCTTATCTTTAATAACAACTGATTCGGCAAATGTTCAACGGGTTTCACATAAAATTTGATAAAAATACCCGAAACCGGGTATCCGTAAAGGCGGGACAGGCTCATCCCGCCGAAAGAGGGAAAATTGCAGAGCCGACCCTCAATTTTTGTCCCGATCCGGGCATTATTACAAATTATTTCTTTTCTTTGCAGGATAGAGTGTATGTTTTACTAAAATTTAGAAAGTCATGAAGAAATATTTGGCAGAAATGATCGGTACGATGGTACTGGTATTGATGGGTTGCGGTGCAGCCGTGTTTGCAGGGGCTGGACAGCCTTTTGATTCCGTGGGTACGTTGGGCGTTGCGTTTGCATTCGGCCTTTCGGTAGTGGCAATGGCGTATGCCATCGGCAGTATTTCGGGATGCCATATTAATCCGGCCATCACGCTGGGGGTATTTCTCTCAGGCAGAATGAGCGGGAAAGACGCCGGTATGTATATGGTTTTTCAGGTGATCGGTGCCATTCTGGGATCTTCCATCCTTTGGTTTCTTGCAAAAAATTCCGGTTCTACCACCACCCTCACCGGCGCCAACGGTTTTGCCGGTGGGCAGATGACGGCGGCCTTTGTAGCCGAAACGGTATTCACGTTCATTTTCGTGTTGGTGGTATTGGGTGTGACCGCTAAAAACGGGTTGAACAAATTCGCAGGACTGGCCATCGGCCTTGCATTGGTGTTGGTGCACATTGTTTGTATCCCTATCACGGGAACGTCGGTGAACCCCGCCCGCAGTATAGGGCCGGCGCTTTTTGAAGGAGGTGCGGCGTTGAGCCAGCTTTGGTTGTTCGTTGTAGCGCCTTTGCTCGGCGCGGCGATTGCGGCCTTTGTCTGGAAAGGAATTACGGTGGAAAACGACGCGCAATAAAAGCGGCATAATTCACACTTCCGCCACGCATGGTCAGGGAGAAAGTCGAAAACCGGTTCCGAAATGGGGGCCGGTTTTCATTTTTCAACCATATCCGCGTAAATTCCGGTGTGCAGGGCGTTGTCAAAATAAATCTTCCATAGGAGCAAAATCAAAAAAAATAGTTATTTTTGCCCGAAATAATTGATTGTGTATGGTATTTCCGGAAGTTGCCGCGAATAATCCCTGTTCCGATAAAATTATTTATGAGTTCCCGGTACGGGAGAATATTGGTTCATTGTATTGTGAAGGTGTATGAGCGATAAACGTACGTTTGAACGTCTTTTTAAAACCAATTATACCTCGCTTTATTTTTACGCCTTTCATTTTATCAACGATATTGAAGCGAGTAAAGATATTGTGAGCGATACTTTCAGGTACGTATGGGAGCATTACGGGGAAATGGACCCCGAGGCGGTCAAGGCGTATCTGTATACCAGCGTGCGGAACAAATGCCTGAATTATCTGAGACACATTCACGTTCACACACAATACGTCGAATTTTGCAGGCAGGTTTCCGAAGACTTTGTTGAGACCGAATACCCGGAACTGGACGAACGCACGATGCGCCTTCGCAAAGCGCTTGATACCTTACCGCCACGCACCCGCCATATCCTTGAAGAATGTTACGTTCATAAGAAAAAATATCAGGAAGTAGCCATGCAACAGGAAATCAGCATTAGCGCTGTACGCAAGCACATTATGAAAGCCTTGCGGGTTATACGCACCGAATTTGCAAAAAAGAACCAATGACAATGACCAAAAATAGAACGAAAGTGTATCTATAATAGACAGACAAGCAGGTAAAAGTATATGGATCGGGATGAAGAGAAATATAAATCGATAGACGAGGCCATCGGGCAGATGGATCATGTAACGGAAATAACTACACAGGGACTTCGGGAAACTCTCGACGATCCCGAGCGTTTTCAAGCCTGTCGCGATCTGATGGAAATATCGCGTGTAATGCAGGAAAATGCCGCTTGCACCCATAAGCCCGATGTGAAAAAGGAGTGGGATGATTTCCGCATGCGAAACATTCTTTCCCGCGGACGGCGGCACATTATTCTCCGGAGGCTTATCGGAGGCGCTGCGGCGGCAGCGGTGGTGGCTGCCTTGATGCTCTGGCGGGTCGACCCGCCCGTGGTTCCCGAACCGGTCACTGTTTTTCTTGCGGACGAAGAGGTACAGCAGGTCGTGCTGCAAACGTCGTCGGGGCGGCAAGTCGCCATTGAAGAAGCCGGCGACACGACCCTTGCCCGTATGGGAGTGATGTTGCAGAAAAAGGAAGACATGGAAGGAGAACTGGATTATCGCGCCCTTGTCGCGCATCCTGCGGCGGAGAGCGTAGAGATGCACACCTTGAGCACGCCCCGCGGAAAGGATTTCAAGGTGTCGCTGAGCGACGGAACCGAAATATGGCTCAATGCCGAAAGCCGCTTGGAATATCCGGCTACATTCACCGGCAAACAGCGCGAGGTACGGCTGACGGGCGAAGCCTATTTTAAGGTTGCACCCGACAAAGACCGCCCGTTCCTGATCCGGACAAATCACCTGCAAACACGGGTGTTGGGCACGGAATTTAACGTGTGTAGCTATTCCGCCTCCAATTCCCACGTAACACTGATCGACGGTAGTGTGGAAGTGGCGGCCGAACAGGGGACGGATTTCATACGGATTGTGCCCGGCGAAGATGCAGCCCTTTGCGACGACGGCTCTTTTCTCGTCAAAGAAGTGGATATGAGTTCTTATATTTACTGGAAAGAGGGTTATTTCTATTACGACAACATGACGCTGGAAGATATCATGTTGAGTCTGGGACGATGGTACAACGTCACCGTCAAATTTCAGCATAAGGATGCCATGAAATACCGTATGCGCTTCCTTTCCGACCGCGAATCGGGGCTCGATTTCGCCATTCTCCTGTTGAATCAGATGGAAAAAGTCACCATCCACAAACAGGAAAATACATTGATCGTCAAGTAAACCGACGTGAGCGTCATTCCCAAATTGCGCTTTATTTTAACAATAAAATAGCACCTTTCTGCAAAGCGGGTGAAAAATTTTTAAAAAAAAGATAATAACTTGGTGACCGATTTTACGGCTAACGTGTCTTTATAGTTGAGGCCGCCAATAATTACACATTGATTTAAGGGTCTATATTAATGCAGCGTGAGCGATAAAATTAATTAAATGGTTAAAAAACAGTATGAAGAATGAATGTACTTTTCCCATCATTGCTTTTCTGATTGCTATTTTCTTCTTCCCGTCAGCGCGGGTGGAAGCGCAAAATCAGCAACAGGAAAAGATCTCGATGACGTTTAACAACGAACTTCTGACAGATGTATTCAAACGTTTGGAAACGCTTTCCGGTTACAAGGTTTTATTCACTTACGACGATATTCGCGACGTAAGGGTGACCGGTAATTTCAAAGACAG
>JAIRSF010000271.1 GCA_031255595.1 Tannerella sp. | reverse complement strand
ATCGGTATGCCGGTTACTTTTTTCCGGATGCGGAAACAGGAAAAGGGAGTTAAAACGTACCTCGACAAAATTATCGGATATATCTGGTTGTCATTCGGAATAGCGGGATTTGTCGTTTCATTGTTGGCGATGTTTTTTTACCCGCTCCCTATTTTATTCATCATTATTTTATTGATGGGGACAGGTACGCTGATCACCGGCCTGATCGTTCGTTTCAAACCTGTTATTTTTTCGGGATTTGCGGGGATTTTGCTCTCCACGCTATGCCTCTTTGCGAAAGGAACGGATGCCATACTGGCATTTGCTGCCGTTTTTCTGGTCATGATGGTCATACCCGGACATATTCTTTATTATAAAGGAAAAAAACGATGAAATTTGCAGCACTCGATCCGTTACTCCATTCCGAACTGCGTCTGGCTGTGATGTCCATCCTTATTTCGGTGGAAGAAGCCGATTTTGTTTATCTCCGCGAAGAGACCGGAGCTACTTCCGGCAATCTCAGCGTGCAGATCGACAAACTGAGCGAAGCGGGATATATTGATGTGGAACGGGGATTCACCGGTAAACGCACGCGTACCGTATGTCGTGTCACACAAAAAGGAGTTTGTGCTTTTCAGGCGTATGTAGAAGCATTACAGCGTTACCTCAATCCTCCGAAAGAAGAATAAATCAATCTAAACACATAATATAATGCTTATTTTGAAACAATTAGCGATAACCGCATGGTTGTCGGCCTGCTTTGCTATTGCCTTTCCGCAAACGCCTGTAAGGATGTCGGGCACAGTGCGGGACGACGTCGGCCAACCCGTCCCGTATGCTAATGTGTACGTCAGGGGAAGTATGGACGGCACATCCACCACAGAGGCGGGCGCCTTTGCGTTTACGACTGTCGAAAGCGGCGCGATAACGCTTGAAGTTTCATGCATCGGTTACGTAACCTGTTCGCTGACCGGTGAGGCGGCGGAGATGAGCAACTTGGAGATAACGCTCAAGCAGCAAATCAACGATCTTGCGGAAGTGGTGGTATATGCGGGGAACTATCTGTTGAAAAGTCCGTCGACCGTCAACAAGGCCGAAACGGTCGATCTGCTTTCCACTGCCGGATCAAACGGAGACCTGTTTAAAGCCATATCCCTGCTTCCGGGAACGCAGGCGCCCGACCGCGACGGCCGTTTGCTGGTGCGCGGTGGGACAAGCCGCGAGTCGCAGACATACATAGACGATATGCATGTACTTTCGCCCTATACCCCCTCGTTGGGCGAAGTGGGCGCCCGCAGCAGGTATTCTCCCGTCCTTTTCGAGGGGATCAATTTTTCGCTGGGCGGATACATTCCGGAGTATTCACAGGGATTGTCGGCGGTGCTGCCGCTTTACACGCGCGACGAGGCCAATACGCTGAAACTGGGCGTGGACGTCATGAATGTGAGCCTTGGAAGCAGCGGTACGATTCCTTGGCATAACGGGTCGGCCTCTTACAATCTGAACTATACCGACCTGAGTTTATATAACGAACTGTTTTTTCCGAGCCCGAAATCGAAATGGCAAAGTCCGTACAGGCAAGCCGGACTGCAAAATCATTTTCGTTTCATGCTGGGAAAGGATACCTATTTGAAAAGCTATCTGGGATACAGCAAAACCGGATTCGTTTTAATAACCGGAGATCCGTTCGGCTCAAAATCGCGCAATCTGGAATTATCCGACGATAATTTTTACATGAATACCACTTTCCGGAAAAAACTTGATAATGGAATCACCTGTTTTGCCGGAGCGGCATATTCATCCAACCGGCAGAATATGGAAAATGCCAAGACAGTTCATGATACTTATTCTACAAAAGAGCGGGAGATACATCTGAAAGGCAAGGCGGAAAAGCGGTTTAGTGATTTTTATAAAATGGCGGTAGGGGGCGAAGCGTTTTTTAAACAGTATGCCTTTCATTATGCCGGTACCGAAGCGTTCGATACGGGATTTGATCACCGTATCGGCGGCGCATTTGTCTCGAATGATTTCGGACTGGCAAAAAACCTGCTGCTTAGTCTTTCGGCGCGGGTGGAATATACATCGCTGAGCGGAGAGTGGCAATGGCTGCCGCGTATAGCCTTGGGATACAAGTGGCGCGACCTGACCTTTTCCGGCGTGCTGGGGAAATACCAGCAAAATGCGGATAACGAAGTGCTTATTTATAACCGCGGTCTGCTGCCGGAAAACAATGTTCAGGCGCTGCTCGGAATTTATTACGAAAAAGGAAGCCGTATCTTCCGGTTTGAAGCCTATCACAAAGACTACCATCATTTACCGCTTACGTCGGGCGACGCCTTTCCGTATTATACTTCCGGCGGAAACGGCTACAGCAGGGGATTCGACCTCTTCTTTAACGATACGCAATTTTTGAACCGTTGGGAATATATGCTTGCCTATTCCTACAATGATTCCCGCCGGAAGTACCTCGACTATCCCTGTATGGCTGCGCTGCCCTTTGCCATGCGTCACAACGCGAGTGCGACACTGAAATATTCAAATTTCTCGATTCGAAGCATATTCAGTATCAGCAACCGCTTTGCGAGCGGCCGTCATTATCATGATCCGAATCGCGGGGGATTTATGAACAGCAAAACGCCAAATTACAATTCGCTGGATCTTAGCTGGGTTTATCTGGCAAATAGGCGGACGATCGTTTACCTCGGATTCTCGAATATCCTCAACCGGCAAAACATTTACGGATACGTCTTCAACAGCGAAATGACGGCAAACAACCTGTATGAAAGCCGGCCGTTGACGCAACAAATTAATCAGGCATTTTACATAGGCTGTTTCATCTCCCTTGGGAAAAATGCGGCATATAATGTATCGAATTTCTATTAAAACAGATAATCCAAACAGAATAAATAATCCACTAAAAAAATTATCCTTATGAAAACAACTTTTTTTATCACGACAACAATCATGCTTTGCATGACGCTTTTCACCCCGGCACACGCTCAGACTGTACGGGACGCTCAATACGAAGAATTTATGCAACAGGCTTTGCGCCGGTTGGATTCGGCCGCTACAGTGGAAGAATTGCAGCAAACCGGCAATCTGTTCGAACGAATATCGAAAAAGTATTCCCTTGAATGGATGCCGGCCTACTATGTTGCTTACTGCAACGTGAACAGTGTGTTTTACGATGCAAAATCATCCCGCAACGAGATGTTTTTAACGAAAGCCGGTGAGATTATAGACGCGCTGTATTCGTATCCGGACGCCGCGCAATCGGAAATCAATACGCTAAAGGCTTATTGCCTCACGGCTATGATTACGACGAATCCCGAAGTGAACGGACAGAAATATTTTTCCGAAGTAATCCGGTTGTATGAGAAAGCAATAGCCCAAGATACGGAAAATCCGCGTCCGGTAATTCTTTTGACCGATTTTGAACGGCAATTACCTCCGTTTGTCCGGCCGGATAAGCGAAATCCGGATGAAGAAAAAGCCAAAGCGGCAGTCCTGTTCGAAAAAGAGGCGCCGAATATCGAAAAGCCTTACTGGGGGAAATTTTTCCTGAAGAGGGAATGAGAAAAGGCTGTATATCAGCCTTTTCTTATAGCCGCTTCGATGTGATATTGCGATTTTTCTTTGCGAAATATATAGATTTAACAAAAAAAATTCCTAGAGTATTCGTTTAGTACGAAAATTCGTACTATCTTTGAAAAGTAATAATTAAAATATGAACGATGACAACGGACACCGCGTAATGGAGAAAGCAACAATGAAATCACAGTTGAAAGATATCGCTCTCGAAATATCATGGGCAAAATTGTCCCAGCGTTACTTTGGGCGTTCGGCTTCCTGGATATATCACAAAATTGACGGTAT
>JAIRSF010000027.1 GCA_031255595.1 Tannerella sp. | reverse complement strand
ACAACTTTAATGGAATGATCGAAGAATCCTATTTTTATTTGAAAGGACTATGCGCCGATTGTAAAAATACAATATAATGGTGCTTCAATCCGTCATTCGAATAATAAGACAGGAGGCTGTCCCGATGGGACAGCCTCCTGTCTTTTGTATACCTGCAATATTTATGCTTGAAACACAGGCTCACCGGCAAAACCGCACCTCCTGCGTATGCATAGGGATTTATTTTTCGACCTGAAATTCAAACCGATAACGCCCCGCCGCCAATGGAGTGCCGTGATCCGGTATTTTTTTCATATCCAACGTTTCTCCTGAAGACAATTGTGCCTTACGGATCTTGTATCCGGCAGGAATGAAGAAGGTTGCGGTACTGTTGGCTGGTACGACGGCTTCATAATAAACACGCCCCTTCTTCCTCTCCCATTTGGATACGATTTTTCCATACGGAGACTCATGGCTTACATTCGCCCTGTTCAGATCTTTCACGAACTGCGGTTTTAAAAGGATGTTCTTAAATCCGGGCGACTGCCCGTCGATCATGATTCCTCCCAAGGCTTTATAAAACCATGCGCCTATCTCACCGAACATGATATGGTTCAGGGAAGCGTCCTGTCCGCCGCCGGTTTTCCAGTTCTCATAAAGCGTAGTAGCTCCTTTTGAGATCCAATAGCCCCAGGACGGATAGGTTTGTTGCGAGGCAAGCGTAAAAGCCAGATCCGCATATCCGTTTTCACTCAAAGCGTTCAATACGGACTTGGATCCCAACAGGCCGACGTCAATATGTTTATCGTCCGCAAGCACGCGTTTTGCCAGATTATCCGCTACCTTCCGCCGGTATTCTTCCGGTACAATCCCCCATTGCAGCGGAAAACTCAACTCCGTTTGCACGCCATCCCCGTAAATGCAGGTTTCCGTATTCAAATATTTATCGTTCACCGCCTTCTTGATCTTCTCCGCCAGAGCCGTATATTTCCGGTAATCATCCGGTTTATCAAACATCCCGGCGGCATTCGCCAGAATCGTCGCATCTACAAAATAATAAATGGAAGAGGTAAACTCAACCGGTGTCTTTGACTTCACCGGCACCCAGTCGCCTAACCCCCAATCCGTCAGCCCGTCGGGGTATAAGTAAGTCACATGATCCACATATCGTTTGATATTTTCATAACACTCCGCCAGCAAACGGCTATCGCCGTAAAAGCGGTAGATTTCCCATGGGATGATCGCGATCGTGCTGGTCCAGTCAAGCCCGTTCGCCCAATGATAGCCCCAGCCGCTTGTCGGGATGATACCGGGCAATACGCCGTTCGGCTGCTGTTCGTCACGATGATCGGCCAACCATTTCTCATAGACCGTGATCCCGTCAAAATTATAAAGTCCGGTTTCAATCGCAATATGCCCATCGCCTGTCCATCCGTTTTTTTCACGATGCGGACAGTCCGTAGGATAGCCGAACAGGTTGGATAAATAGGCATTGTTGGTAGCCTGCCATATTTTGTTGATAAGCGGATCGGACGTTTCGAACGAACCGATGGGAGGCACGTCGCTGTGCATAAACCATCCGGTAAGGTTCTCTTTCGCCAGCTCGACCGGTTTACTTGATTTCACCTCCACGTACTGAAAGCCTTTGTAATTAAATTTCGGCATAAAAACCTCTTCTTCCCCGTTTCCGCTCAGTATAAAGATATCCTTCTGGAAAGGATCGCTATCATCCGCCGGACGATAATGGGGATTAATATTCGACATATTAATCCGCCCGTCTTCTTTCAGCAGTTCGGCATGTTCTAATGTAATAACGGTACCGGCTTCTCCCTTGATGCGAAATTCGCTTACACCGGAAATATTCCTTCCCAGGTCATAGAACCAGGTGTAATCATCTATTTTCTTCACCGATTTCGCCGGCACTTTTTCCACATTACGAATCGGATGTAACTGCTGGGATACAATGTTTTGCGACGGAGCCGTCCGTAAGGTTACCCTCTCCCATTTGGAGTCGTCAAAACCGGCTTTGTTCCATCCGGGTTGTTCCAAGCGGGCGTCATAATGTTCAGCCGTATAGATACTATTGAAAATCAAAGGGGCGGGAGAGGTTTTCCAACTTCTGTCGGTCGTCACCGTCGCCATCGTACCGTCTTCATACGTAAGATGAAGATCCATACAAAACGCCGGACGGTTTCGCCAGGGGGCACGGTCGAAATACCAAACGGCGGTAGACTGATGGTTGTACCAACCGTTTCCAAGTAATACACCGACCGCATTCGTCCCGTTCCGAAGCACATTCGTCACATCATACGCCACGTACAGGTTACGCCTGTCAAAACGCGTGTACATCGGATCAAGACGATGATTTCCGATTTTTTCCCCATTCACATACAACTCATACAAACCGGCCACAGCAATATAAGCGCGGGCCGACCTGATTTTCTTCCGGGCCGCAAACTCTTTCCTGAAATAAGGAGCCGATTTATCATGGATACTTCTACCTTGCAACTCATGTCCGTCGCTGATCCAGTCGCCCTTCCAGTTCTTCAGTTCCATCACGCCCGATTCGAACGAAGCCACTTCGGACAGGCAAGGCCGGTTATCCTTATCCCAGATCTCCACACGCCAGAAATATTTTGTGAAAGGTTCGATCGCCTTTCCTGCATAGACGGCCGACATATCATCGGAGGCCATACGCTCCGTATCCCACATGCCGCCTGTTCCGTTACATACGGACAACGAATCCGTCCCTACTATTATACGATAAGCCTGTTGAACGGCGCCATGCCTGTCGTCTTTTAGCTGCCACGTGAACCGCGGACGGGGCGTGTCGATCCCCAACGGATTCGATAAATGTTCGCAACGAAGCCCGGCGGGAATAATCTGCGCCTGCGCCGCAATCCCTACAAAAAAGGCGCAGACAAGGGTTAATAAGATTTTTTGTTTATTCATGATCTGTTTATTTAGTCCGAAAACCGGAATGTGATTTCATTCGTATCGTTTGCCGCATTGATTCAAGGGAACAAAAATAAAATTTTGTTCCCTTGATTCATACTTTC
>JAIRSF010000102.1 GCA_031255595.1 Tannerella sp. | reverse complement strand
GTAATCCGTTTGTGTGATAAAGACCATCCTAAGAGGTTTGAGAACCACTCGGCAATACGGCCTATCAGGCTTTCAAAGGCATGAATAGCTTTTCCGATAAAGCCCTGACGGCTGAACTCATCGGTTCGCCCAAAGCGGGAATAAAGCAACGGGACTACAGTGAAAGAAACTAACAGACTGAACAGTACTGCAATTGCGATCGTAACGGCAAATTGACGGAAGATATCGGCAATAAGTCCTTGTGTCAAAGAAATGGGAATGAAAACTACCGCCAGCACCAATGTGATGGATATTATTGTTCCGCTTATTTCACGAAGGCCATCGTATGCTGCCTGAACGCTGTTTTTTCCTGTTTCCCTGTGACGATGGATGTTTTCAATAACAACAATAGCATCATCGACCAAGATCCCGACCACGAGTGTTATAGCCAACAAAGACATCATGTTCAGACTAAAACCCAAAAGATACATGACTACAAAGGTGGAAACAAGGGATAACGGAATGGCGATTGAAACAATCATGGCGTTTCGAATGCTGCACAGGAAAAATAACATCGTTACAGCTACCAGAAGAATAGCGATAATGAGGTCGAACATAACAGCGTTGGAGGCTTCCAACGCAAATTCGGCATCATCGGCTGCAATCATGAATTTTAGTCCTGCCGCTTCGTATTGGAGTTGCAGGTTTTCCAATGTTTTCCGTATGTTTTTAGATATTTCTACCGTATTGGCATCCGCAGAACGTTGAACCGTAATACCGATAGCCGGTACTCCGTTTATCCGGTTAAGGGTTTCGACCTCCTTACTTCCATCATATACCTCTGCAACGTTTTTTACTTTTACGGCGCTTCCGTCCGATGTATATTTCAATATCACGTTTTCAATATCAACAAGACGATTGTATTTGCCCTGTAAACGGATTTGTGTCTGCCTGTTATCGCTTTTTAGCTTCCCTGCAGGAAAATCAAGATTTGAGTTGATTAATATGTTGCTGATTTCCAAGATGGAAAGTCCGTATGCCGTCATCCTTTCCTCATTGATATTAACCTGTATCTCACGCTCATTTCCTCCGATGAGTTTTATTTGCGCTACTCCCGGTATTCTTTCCAATACCGGTTTTATTTCATGATTGATTAAATCGTAAAACTCCGTTTCGCCCATATCGGCTACCGCACCGATTGTTATGATCGGAATATCTGTGACGCTGAAATCATTTACGGATGGTTCTTTTATGCTCGCCGGCAAATCGGAACGAATGGCGTTTACTTTTCTCTGTGCGTCCCGGAGCGCTTTACTCAAATCGGTTCCCGCTTTTAGCTCTATGGTTACAAGGGAAAAATTCTCCATCGAGGTGGCGACAATCTCGTCAACTCCTTCCATAGAGGAAACGGCGTCTTCTATCTTTTTGGTTACGGAGTTTTCCACTTCATTAGCTCCTGCTCCGGGGTATATGACGCTAACGGTTACCACATCCATGTTCATGCCCGGTATCAATTCCCTGTTGAGCCGGGTTAATGAATAAATACCGAAAAAGGTGAGTATGATGAACGTCACGACGACTGTGGTCGGACGGACAATGGACATTTTTATTATATTCATCTCATTTATAAATTTATAATGGATACTTCGGTACCATCAACAAGGTTGATTTGTCCGCTTTTTACAATCGTGTCGGCAGCCGAAATACCGTCGGTTATTTCAATGTATTCTCCATCTGAAATGCCTACCCGCACAGGTATCTTATAGGCCTTACCGTTTTTTACCACAAATACATGCGGCGCTTTCAATCCGCCAACAATAGCCATTCGGTTTATTGCGAAGGTCTTCCGGTTACTTTTATCCGTATTGAAAATAGCGGTTGCAAACATACCGGGCTGTAGTTGAGGGCTGTTTACCATTAATTCAATCGAATAATAATACCGGTCATTGCTTTTAGGGGAAATGGCGTCAATTATTCCTGTAAATGTACTGCCGGAATATACATCGGTGGTGATGGTCGCTTCATTGCCTTTTTTAAGTTTCAACATTTCTTTTTCCGTCACGTTGATATACATTTTCAAGGCTTTATTATCCACAACGTCGGCAACAGGACTCCCCACAGTAAGCAACGTTCCTTCTTCAAAATAATCCTTATTGATGATGCCTGAAACAGGCGACACGATGGATGTGTTGCTTAACAGGTCTTTCAATTCCACAATTCTGCTTTCAATACTGCGTAAGGCGATTTGGGCATCTTCCAGTTCCCGAACTGTTATTGCTCCGATAGATACAAGGTTTTGAAAACGTTTCACGTCTTTTTCCGCTTTTGCAAAATCCGGTTCGGCCAACCGCAGATTTTCCCGTATTATATTGTTCTCAAGTTGTGCAATCACTGTTCCCCGACGAACAACATCACCTGCCCTTTTGTATTTTTTAATGACAACGCCCTGTGCTTTCGAGTAAACCGCCACCTCGTTTTTTGAATCAATACGGCCATTTACAATGATTTTCTCGTTGAAATCCATAGATATGGGATGCTCGACCATAACGGGAACGATGGTGTTTATGGTCAATGACAATTCTGAATTTTTGTCGATAATTTGCTTATTTTCCGCCAGTTTCCATGCAATGAAGCCGACAATGACAATCGTCATTATAATGGGTGTTACTACCTTTGATTTCATTTTTATTTTGTTTTTAATGGTTACTTATCAATAAATTTTCAAGTTTGCCGCTTGCTTTCAGCAATTCTACCTCCGTCTTTCTGTAGCGGATAAGCTCTGTCGTGTAAGCCATTTTCACCTCATACAAAGCAGTTTCCGCATCAAGAAGGTCGGTTATACCGGCCATACCTTCGGTATACAAAGCCATTGTCTGGGTATAGACTTTCTCTGCCAGTTGCAGGTTCTCGGACTGTACTTGCACCAATCCGTAAATGATTTCCAATTGATTTTTCACATTCCGGTAATTTGCGGATATGGTTTGCTGTGTTTCTTGAATATCCCAATCCAGACGCTGGAGTTGTATTCGTTTCTGTTTTATCTGACTTCGTTTACTAAAACCATCGAAAATAGGGATTGACAGACGCGCACCCACAATAACGGAGTTAAACCATGGCTCTTTTGACAAATTCAAATGGTCTGATTGAAACTGATACCCACCCATAGCGACTGCCGATAGTGTCGGCAGGTAATTCATTTTATGGCGATGTATTTCAAGTTCTAAAATCTCTTTTTGTTTATTCAGCACATCCATCTCAATCTTATTTTGAGGAAGGACGTAGTCCCGAGAACCTGAAATTTCAATTCTTTTCGCTTCCGAATCATCTAATTCAAATAAATCTTCGACGGGAATGCCGATCAGAATCTGCAAGTAACACTTTTGTTGTAATATAACGTTTTCCGCACTCTTACCTTTTGCCTGTAAACCGGTCAGATTTACTTTGACGCGATTCAAATCAACTTCCCTTGTTACGTTTTCTTCCACCCGTTTTTTCATCAGCATATAGAGTGAATCCTGTTTGGAGATCATATAATGAATATTATCCAACTCCTGCATACTGTTGAGAATATCATAAAAAGCATTACTTACATCGAAAATGATTTCTTCTTTTGTCATAGTAGCACGAAGCCTTTGCAGTTCTCGATAGTTCTTTGCCATCTTTATTCCCGCGAATAATGCCGGGGAAAAAATAACTTGTTCGAAAGATAAGGAAAAATCCAACGCGTTCTTTGTTCCCATCTGAACGGGAATTTGCACACCGGGCTGACCAATGATTTCTCCGGGTAACATCGTTGTAGGTAATATAATGCTATGGTCGAAGCTGCCCGAAGCATTTACTTGCGGCAACACATTTGACTGCGCTTCACGTACCTGATGGATTGTTTCTTCAACATCAAGTTTTGCCTTGTGCGCGGCGTAACTGTTATTAATTGCGAAGTCCAAACATTGTTGCAGAGAATATTTCCGCGGATGTTCCTGTATTTTTGCTCTAATGCCGGACACTACAAAAAGGAATAAAAGCATTGTTGAAATTCGTTTCGTCATTTTCTGTTTATTTTTTGTTCTGAAAACTTTAATCGGCGGCAAAAGTGAGCAGATTATTCTTTCGTGAAAAATTTATTCTATAAGCCGTTAGAACAAACTATATGAAACCTGAAAAATGACTTATAACAGACTATTCGGACAGGTTATAGGTTATAAATAAATGTTTGTAGAGTGAGGGGATCATTTTGTAGAATATTTTTCCCGATTCACATCTTGTTTCGTATTTTTGCACTCTAATAACATGAATGTATGAAGAAAAAAAATAAAGAAAATGGATATTTAAGATTTTCCCGTATTATAAGGTGTTTTTTTTTATCAAGCACATGGTTGTTTTTTCTGACGTTGCTTGGCATTTACGTTGCTCTGACGGCAAACGCCTCGAAGTTAGGCTTTTTACCTGCATGTATTTTTTCGTTGTTATTGGTCTTAGCTATTTTTTGCTCGGCGTTGGTAACATTAAAAATACTTATCCCTAACCTGCTTATTAACAGACGAAGAAAGCGCTTTCTTGTGCTTTATTTGTTTTGTTCGTTGCTGCTGATAGGAGTGATTTCAAATTGTTTGGGACATACGGAACGTGCGCTTGTGGAGGTGTTGGATATCGACAATTTAGGAAATGAGGAGGTCGGCGTTTGGAGATATTTTATTTCGTCACTGTTTACTTTCATCGTTTGTAACGTAGCCTTTTTCAGAAGTAAAATGCAAGAGGAAGCGATGAATAATGAGATCCTGTCCAATGAGAAAAAATTATTGGAAATGAAGGTACTTAAATCGCAGATAAACACTCACTTTCTGCATAATGCCCTGAATAATATCTATTCCATGATTTATTTGGGAGATAAGGAAAATGCCGCCAGATATGTCATGAAACTATCCCAAATGCTGCGTTATGTTCTGGACGACTGCGAAACAAACCATGTTCCGATCGCCAAAGAAGTAGCGTATATCGAAAACTATATAGATTTTCAAAAAGCAAGATTCGAAACGGATAGAAATATCGTATTCAAATATGTTCGGAACAATAGTGAAGATATTCATATACCTCCCATGATTTTTCAACCGTTGATAGAAAATTGCTTTAAACATTGCCCTTTACAGGATGAGAACAGCTTTGCTTATGTGGAAATAGTTGTGGGAAACAGACAAATCAAGTTTATTTCAGAGAATACTCAGCCCGCAATCAAACAATCTTCCGACAGGAATGGAGGCGGTATCGGCATCGAAAATCTGAAAGGTCGTTTACAACTCAATTTTAAGGACAATTACAGCCTGAATGTTTTTGACAAAGATCATATTTACCGGGCAGAACTGATTATTAATCTTTAATTATACATGAGCATGACTGATAAAATGAATGTACTGATTGTCGATGACGAGCTTCATGCAAGAAAACTTCTGGCAGACTATGTCGCCAAGATATCATTCCTGCATTTGGTTAAAACCTGTATGAACGTATTCGAAGCCATTGAAGTGATGCATAAAGAACGTATCGACCTGTTAATACTTGATATTCAAATGCCCGACATGACAGGAATGGAATTTGCCCGCAGCCTCACCCAAAAACCTGTTATCATTTTCTCAACGGCTTATTCGGAATATGCCATTGAAAGTTACGAATTGGATGTGGCGGATTATCTTCTGAAACCCATAGAATTTCCCCGCTTTTTGCAAGGCGCTTACAAAGCAAAAAAACGCCATGAAATGAAATTTTCGACAGAAGAAACCATTTCACCACAAAATACTGAAACTCTCCATCCTGTTGATAAGGATGATTTTATCATTATCAAAGATGGAACTAAAATTCATAAAATCGACTATTCGGATTTGTTATTCATCGAAGGTCAGCGCGAATATGTTACATTTCATACAACTCAAAAGAACATCACCGCCTTATATGTTCTGAAAAATCTGGAAGAAACCCTGCCATGCGAACACTTTCTAAGAGTACACAAATCTTTCATTGTTTCAATCAGGCATATTGAGATGATAGACCGGAATATATTGAAAATAGCAGGAAAGGATATCCCGATTGGTGGAAGCTATAAAGAAACTTTGTTAAATCGTTTGAGTAAATGAATCTGTTTTTATGTATATTTGCGGTACGTTTCGTTTCAACAAAATGGCAGTAAAAACAGAAAAATGGGAAATTGCCTGAAAGAAACAGCTAAATATTGAATAAAAAAACTTCTGAAAAAGGCGTAAAACGATGGCGGAACCTTTTAAGAATATGTTTAATGAGCCGTTTTTCGATCGGTTTTCGAAAGACTTGAAACTTGTCATCAAGGATTTTGATGCTCATGCGTTTGCCTACCAAATCATGGATGATGAATGGGAGAACAGGGAATATAAACAACGTGTTGCACACATTACAACTGTCCTGAGAAAGTTTCTGCCGGCAGGTTACAAAGAGGCCATCGCTAAAATTCTTGAACTGTTGGATTATGTGGAAAGTACACAGCCTGATTTTTCAAAAACAGACGACACGAAGTTTGGCTTAATCCTGGAGTACGGAGCGGTGTTGAGCAATTATGCGGAACAATATGGCCTGGACGATTACAAGACCTCTGTCGAAGCGATCGAAAAAATCACTCAGTTTACAAGTTGCGAATTTGCAGTGCGCCCTTTTATTGTGAAATATCCGGACGAGATGATGAAACAAATGCGGGTTTGGTCGAAGCACACACATTGGGGAGTACGGCGGCTTGCGTCGGAAGGTTGCCGTCCGCGCCTTCCCTGGGCAATGGCTTTGCCGAATCTGAAAGAAAACCCCGCGCCCATCTTTCCCATTCTGGAAAACCTTAAAAACGACCCGTCGAGATTCGTACGGTTGAGTGTCGCCAATCATTTGAATGATATTGCGAAAGATCATCCGCAAACAGTGCTCGACTTGGCCAAGAGATGGAAAGGAGAATCGGATGACGTCGATTGGATTATAAAACACGGCTGCCGAACACTCTTAAAACAAGACCATCCGGAGGTGATGGAGTTATTTGGCTTTGATCCGGTAAAAGGGGGCAGCATTGAGAATTTTCAAATTTCAAGCCCCGAAGTCAAAATCGGAGATTCGCTGGAGTTCAGCTTTAACCTATTGAATAATAACGACAAAAAAGCCGGAATACGACTTGAATACGGAATCTACTACCAAAAAGCGAATGGAACGCTGGCAAAGAAAGTTCACAAAATCAGCGAAAAAAAATACGCCGGAAATTCCACCACACAAATTACCCGAAAACACTCTTTCCGCGTGGTGACGACAAGGAAACTTCATCCCGGACTTCATCAGGTTGCTGTGATCATCAACGGAAATGAATTTGAAAAACATAACTTTGAACTGATTGCCT
>JAIRSF010000016.1 GCA_031255595.1 Tannerella sp. | reverse complement strand
AGTCCTTCTATTGTCTTTCTTATGTCTTTCCCCTTTGACAAAAATAAAAGAAAATCCTATTTATCCTGCTGTTAATTAGAATTTTGTCCGGTTGTTGCCTGCTTTGCCTGCATATGCGAATGTTTGTGATGAACCTGAATGGGTGGGTGGCAAAGGGTTTTATTACTACTTTACCCACACATTGATGATTTCACCGATATACATTTTATGGAGTTGTTTTCCGGCCCATTCATTCTTTACTTTTTCATCGAAAAGGGCATCATGGCTGAGTGATTGGCCTATAAGTTTACGACATTCGATGATAAGCCATGCTTCGGAAAAGGCTTTGCTACCGGAAGGAGTCGTTACGGGCGTTAATCCGGAGCCTTTTACTTTATCCTGGTCGCGTCCGCTGTTCGAACCGCAATACTGCAATGCCTCCCGGTATGCTTCGGTATAAAATGTTAACGTGTACGTTTCGTTTGTTTCCATCAGTTGATAGGTATATCGCGTAGGATTGATGAAACAGGTAGCCACCGGTTTACCGTAAAGCACACCTAATCCGCCCCAGCTTGCCGTCATCATATTGAATTTTGCATCTGTTCCGGCAGTGATCAGCATCCAGTCTTCATTCAACATTTTTATGATATTCCCGGGGATTTTATCCGGTGATAGGTGCTTATAACCTTCCAGGGAAACCGGCTTACCGGAGGATGAAGCCGGAGTTACGGTGATATTTGCCGGTGCCGCGGAAACATTCGCTTCTTCCGGAAGCGGTACGGGCGTTGCGATGGTCGGCGCCGGCGCCGGCTTTTCAACCGCCTGAACGGATTGAACGGTTACTTCGGTTGATAAAGCGGGTTCCGTTGCTACGGGGGGCACAGTTGCCGTTTGTTGCGCTTGTGCCGGCAAAGCAATAGCCGCTACGTCCCGGAGGCCCAATGCCATTCCCGCATTTTCAAACAGGTCATCCACATAATCAACCGTTTTTACGCGGAATCTCCTGTTACCACGGTAAATACTTGTTTTTTTCTTGTTGAGGGCCATCCCGTCGGAAATCTGCTCTTCCGCCGTGTAACGGCTATCTTCATAGCTATAACGAATACGTTCTATGCTCATTTCACATTTGCCCGGCTTACAAAGGACAACCAGGTTATAACTCATCATGGACCGGTCCAGTGAAAAGGCATTACTGCTGAATACCAGATATTCTTCTCCCTGTGCAACAATCTGTCCTTCTTCCTTTTTTGTATACGAAATGCGGCTGTTGTTTTCGTTCGCTTTCATACGTTTATCAAGCCATTCGTAGATCCGATCGTAAATCGCATCCCGGTCCGCTCCTTTCAGGTCAAATTCTTTTGTGAAAACAACTTTTCCATCTACCTCAGGTACGGCTCCCGCCAGATATTTACTATCATCATCCTGAGCAAATAACAAAACAGGCATACAAGCTGCTACCATCACTAAACAACGAATTATTTTTCTCATACCGACATATTTAAAATGAATAAAAATACAATTATTTCAGTTGCAATATATTAAATCAGTAAATGCCGCAATAATCGTGTCAAAGATACAATTTCGAAAGCAAATCACAACTACACATGCAAATGTAATTAAAACTAAATGATTTTATTCAATCTTTGTCGAACAAATTTGGATTTTTATTAAACCTAACCGACCAGGACTGTTTCTACTTATGGGTAAAAGCTGTTGAAAATTTACAATCGCCTGATGAAATTTATCGGGAGTACCGTAATATTTGGCATAAATAAAATTATACCTGTAAAAAGAGTGATGTAATTTTTGTATTCCTCCCGGCATACATTATCTTTGTCATCAATAAAATTATAGCACGCATAAATTATGGCAGACGACAAAAAAATTATCTTTTCGATGGTGGGGGTCAGTAAAATATACCCTCCTCAAAAACAAGTATTAAAAAATATCTATTTATCATTTTTCTACGGAGCGAAAATCGGCATTATCGGCTTGAACGGTTCCGGTAAATCTACCCTTTTGAAGATTATAGCAGGCTTAGATAAAGACTATCTGGGCGAAGTTGTTTTCTCGCCGGGATATACGGTTGGCTATCTGGAACAGGATCCGCAGCTTGAAGCCGGTAAGACGGTCAAAGAGATTGTGCAGGAAGGGGTGCAGGAAACGGTGAACCTGTTGAAAGAGTTTGAAGAAGTGAACGAAAGATTCGGAGATCCCGAGGTGCTGGAAGATCCGGATAAAATGGATGCATTGATGAACCGCCAGGCCGAATTGCAGGACAAGATAGACGCATCGGACGCCTGGAACCTCGACGGCAAGCTGGAACGTGCAATGGACGCACTGCGTTGTCCGCCCGAAGACCAGACGGTCGATACCTTGTCGGGCGGGGAACGTCGCCGCGTGGCTTTGTGCCGCCTGTTATTGCAGCAACCGGATGTATTGCTGCTCGATGAGCCGACCAACCATTTGGATGCGGAATCGATCGACTGGCTGGAACAACACCTGCAACAATACGCAGGTACGGTGATCTGTATCACGCACGACCGTTATTTCCTGGATCATGTGGCGGGATGGATTCTTGAATTGGATCGTGGAGAAGGGATTCCCTGGAAAGGAAACTATTCTTCGTGGTTGGACCAGAAGACACAGCGTATGGCACAGGAGGAAAAACAGGTCAGCAAGCGGCGCAAAACCCTCGAACGCGAACTGGAATGGATTCGTATGGCGCCGAAAGCCCGCCACGCAAAAGGGAAAGCCCGTCTTAACTCGTATGAATCATTACTGAATGAAGACCAGAAAGAACGCGAAGCAAAATTGGAAATCTTCATCCCGAACGGGCCGCGGCTGGGAAATAAAGTGATCGAAGCGCATGAAGTGGCGAAAGCTTTTGGCGAGAAGCTGCTTTTCGATCACCTGAATTTCATGTTACCACCAAATGGAATCGTGGGTGTGATCGGGCCTAACGGAGCCGGAAAAACGACCCTATTCAAAATGATTATGGGAATGGAAATCGTGGATAACGGAACATTTGAGGTAGGCGAAACGGTTAAGATCGGCTATGCGGATCAGACCCATAAAGATATCGATCCGGAAAAGACCGTTTACCAGGTTGTATCCGGAGGAAGCGAATTTATCCGGGTAGGAGGAAAAGAAATCAATTCGCGCGCTTATCTTTCACGTTTCAACTTTGCCGGAGCCGACCAGGAGAAACTCTGCAAAGCGCTTTCCGGTGGGGAAAAGAACCGCCTGCACTTAGCCATTACACTGAAAGCGGAAGCGAATGTACTGCTGCTCGATGAGCCGACCAACGATATTGATGTCAATACGTTACGCGCTTTGGAAGAAGGATTGGAAAGTTTTGCCGGATGTGCGGTTGTTATCTCGCACGACCGCTGGTTTCTGGATCGTATCTGTACGCACATCCTTTCTTTCGAAGGCGATTCGGTCGTAATATATTACGAAGGGACGTATTCCGAATACGAGGAATACAAGAAAAAACAGAACGGGTATGTCGAGCCGAAGCGAATACGGTATCGTAAACTGATCGACAAATGAAAATTGAGCCTGCTTCGAACCGGAACGTTATGCTTAACGGGCGAAGCCTTGCTTTTTTGGGATACTTTTTGGACAAACTGGGCAAACAAAAAGTATGAAGAGCGTGATAATTCAACGTTTTTACATTTAAACCAATAAACATTTTTTTTATGAAACGAATTTTATTTTTAATGACGATGACATTTTCCCTGTTTGCCGTAAGTTTGAATGCGCAGACCGAGGATTTGTTCAATGGAAAAGACCTCTCCAACTGGAATTTCATAGTGGACGAGGATAAAGCGCCCGCCGAAGATGTATTTTCCGTACAAGACGGTGTAATACTGGTGCATGGTAATCCGTTCGGATACATGTATACAAAGAAAAAATACAAAAACTATGTATTAGAGTTGGAATGGAGCTGGATAGACGAGGCGACGAACAGCGGTATATTCCTGGCGATTGCCGAAACAAAGAAAGGCAATCCGTTTCCGAATGGTGTCGAATGTCAGTTGAAAGCCGGTATAGCCGGCGACTTCGTACTTCTCGGAGGTTCCGATCTGGACGAATATGTGACACCGGCAGACGGCCGTCCGAAATTCCCGGTCGTCCAAAAACGGGAAGCGTCCAACGAAAAACCCGTCGGGCAATGGAACAAAGCCAAAATTGAAGTAAAAGACGGGAAGATCACAGTCTACATCAACGGTGTACTTCAAAACCAGGGAACCAACAAAGTAAAAGAAGGTCATATCGGCCTGCAGAGCGAAGGCGGCCCGGTGCAGTTCCGGGATCTGAAACTCACGAAATTGTAA
>JAIRSF010000281.1 GCA_031255595.1 Tannerella sp. | reverse complement strand
AAGGGGGAAAAATAGCGAAAGGTATGTTCCGGCAGTAACCGGGGATGAAAAAGGGCGATCAGTTCCGCCAGCAGGTAATCGGGATGTATCGGCGCTTCCTCGTAATAAAGCGAATAATTTGTATTGCAACCGTAAATATGGCGATTGCGGAAAGCGTCGAACCGGCTGTAGGACGAGTAGTCCGATTTCAGTATGTCGTAGGTCATTTCGTCTTCCTGGTTGTACTGTATCAGCCAGATATCCGCATGGATCGCCTTTTCCAGAACGGTTTCGAAGCTCACAGGCGTACTGCCCGTACCCGGCAGGTAGCTGAACAGGTGGTCGGCTCCCGCATCTTTGTATATACGCGCCATATAACTCTCGCCGGACGGCATGTACCATGGAGCGCCGTATTTCTTTCCCGTCAACAGTTTGGGACGGTATGCCACGTTCGCCGCTAACGCTTTTATCCGAAGATAATCGGCCTCCGTTCGGCGGAATAACGAATCCGCACATTCATTCCGGCCGGTCAGGAGTCCCATGAATTTTATCCATTCGGCGCGTCCGAGCGGATCCGTTTCCATATAATCGGCACATTCGATAATCGGAATACCTGTTTTTTCAACAGGGCCATAGCTGCCATGGTTAAAAGGAGAAGCCAGCACTACTTCCGTTCCGATTTCAATCATCCGCTCTATATTCGGAGCCGTAGCTTCTCCCAGGTCTTTAACACGACCTTTACGGATTCGCTCCTTTACCGCCGGAGTTTTTATATATCGCGATTCGCAAACCCCGACAATCTCATCCGCAACGCCAAGCTCATCCAGCACTGCACTGTGGACAGCCGTATAAACTACAATATTACGCAACGGCACACGTACAACCGTTCCCGCCGGCATCCCTTCCGGCACCGGTTTATCACGCGGCACTAACAGATAACGCTGCAGCAATTTCCCTTCATGCCACGGATCGCGTACTTCTATCTGTGTGTAGCCGTCCCGGCAGGTCACTGTGTAACCCACCGCATAGCGAACGGAATCCGCAAGGCCGGCGGACAGACCTTTTCTCTCGGCAGAAGGATCGCCTCCTTCGGCAGAAGAGCTATGCCTTACGTTACAGCTCAACGTAAGGCATAGCAACAATAACAGGCAGAAGCTATTGCGTATCATTGTTTTTCGTTTAATTGCATTATTTCTTTACGTAGACCGCTTTCATCGGGTTCAATCCCACTTCAAACTTGCGGACAAACGTATGATTCTTGTCAAAGATATAAACATCTCCGTCATTTCTGTAATCGGAATTCGTGATAAATAAATGCTCATAAGCGGCGTCATAATTGAGCTGATACGGGCTTGGAATCTTCGTATCGCCGATAAAATTGTTCGATAAGACCCGATCGCTTACCGCATCATAAGCATAATAATAAATATCCGTTGCGCCCCATTGAGAATAAATAGAATAAAGCGTGTTTCCGGCTGTTGTGAAAAATGTACCGTCGATACCTTCCATCACAGAAACGGCGTCGGTTGCGGAATGAATCTTCTGCAATGTGTTCGGAATATCTCCATAATTGCCTTTTGAAATAACGTATACATTGCCTGACTGATCCGACTCTATTTCAGTCGGATTAATCACGACTTCTATTTTTTTCGTTTCGGTAAACGACGCAATATCAACGACGGAAACGGTCTTATCATATCCGGCTTCCGTATTGTAATCAAGGCCGCCGGAGTTGGCTACATATAATTTCCCGTTCGTAACCGTCAACTGTTCGGGGTTACGTCCTACCTGTATCCTTGCCTCCACGTTCAGTGTGCCCGTATCGATACGGGCCACGTATCCGTTTTGATAAGTGACGTAGACCTTCCCTTCATAGACGGCCAGATAGCGCGGCGCTCCTTCCGTCCGGATTTGTTTGATCGATTTGGCATCGAGATCGGTCACTTCAACGGTCGATTCACGCGTCATGGTAATATAAATTTTACTGCCGTATAAGACCATATCCTGTCCGGTATCTCCCAAACGCCTTCCGTTCTGAGCCTCAAAGACGTCTTTTATTACGGTGTTTTCTTTTACATCGTACATGGAAAGGCTCGCATTGTTACTGTTCATGTTGCCGCTGTTCAGTACATAAATATACTCCGAAGAAATAAGCGTTTCGTCCGTAGGATCGTCATTACCGTTACAACTTGTAAAAAGAGGCAACGCGATTGCCGCACCTAAAGCGAGCAGATAAAAAAAATTCTTGTTCATAGTCATTTTGTTTATTAACGGTTTATAAATTGAATGTGACGCTCAACCGCCATGAACGACCGGGCATCGGATAATATTGGATCACATCATATTGCGTGTCGGCCAAGTTGATGATTTCAGCCTGAAGACGCAGCGTAACATTTTTCAGGTCAAACGTCCTGTTGAATGAAAGGCTTTGTTCCGCATAGGCGTCCACCCGGTTGGCTTTCGTGTTTTGCGGCAGCGCATAACGCTCGCCTACGGCAGTCAACAGGTAGGAAACGTTCACCCATGGCGTTTCGAAAGCAACCGAGCCGTTCCCCGTATGACGCGGGGTATAAGGTATCTGGTGCCTGTAATTTTTCGCATCCGGATCGGTGATATCAACGGCGTACTGCCAAGTATAACTGCCGGAAAGCATCATGTTTATTTTTCCGGACAACGGTATTTCCGCAGAAACGTTAACATCCGCCCCTTTGATCTCCACTTCGCCCATATTCATCATTCGCCAGATGTACAGGGTAGGAAACGCTACGATCTTATCTTCCACCCGGTTGTAGTAAGCGTCGGCCGAAACACTCAGGTAACGCACGATTTCTCCGATCTCGCCGCTCCATGTCAGGCCTGCATTGTATTGTTTCGTTTTCTCGGGTTTCAGGCCGGTGTTTCCCATGCGCAGGTAATAAAGATCGGTAAAGGTCGGCACGCGGAAAATATCTTTATACGAAGCGCGGAGGCGGAGTGCGTTCCAATGAAAGGGCTGCCAGGAAAAGGCAACGGCCGGCGACAGATGCTTGCGGTCGGCCGGGCGATCGCCGTTTTCTACCTTGTCGGAGATGTAAGTGGCCAGCAGACTCCCTGTGACGCTAATACGTCGATGCCGGTATTGCGCGGCAAGCGCGGTCAATGAAGTATTTCGCCGGGGTTGGGCCGCATTGACGAAGTTATTGTTCAACTGTGTATGCGCATAGTCCGTCGTCAGCGAAGCGGACAAGGCATCCGACGGTACATACAAGACGCCTGCCGAACCGTAGTATTCATGTTGCGTGTTCCGGTCTTCCTGAAATCCGGCGGCGTACTTATCATCCACATCTTTGTATCGCGAGTACGCATACGTATATTTAGCGACGGCCCGGAGGGTGAATTTTTCCGTCAACCGGTTTTCATACCGCGTCTGCACAAAACTGTGATCATTCCGGAGCCGTTCCGTTGCCGTTTTATTATATAACCTGACGGATCCGGGAAGTCCCCGCTCCGAATGAAAGGTGTACAGCTTCGTTTCAATCTTTCCTCCACCGGGGCCTAAGCCGCCATACAGATTGCTTTCCAAACGAAAGGTTTCAATATCGCTGTTTATACGTTTCTCCCGCGTTTTGATCGTTCCGTTGACTAATGTGTACGGATATCTGCCGTCCGCGCGCATATAATCCGCATCGACGGAAACGCTCAGGCGATCGCCCGTTTTCTGGCTGTATGATAAAACCGGATTGAGCCATCCGAACGAACCGCCTTTCATTTTTGCCGACAAAAGATACGTCTTATCATCCGCAAAACGGGGCTTCCGCGTTTTTATATCCAACACTCCGGCCGAAGCAAAAATACGCGCCGTCTGGAAAATATCATCGTTCTGTCCCGTAGCGAGTGAAACCATTTCCACATTGTCGAGCGTAAAACGGCTGATATCTACCTGTCCGCTCTGGGCGTCCGAAACGGAAACGCCGTCGTAGCTTACCGCCGTATGATGTGCACCGAGGCTACGTATAGAAACGGTTTTAAGTCCTCCGATCCCGCCATAGTCCTTTACCGTCACACCCGAAAAACGGCGCACTGCCTCCGACAGATCCTGTATGCCGAGCCGGCTGATGCTCTTACTGTCTAATAATTGCAAAGGCGTCGCCCGGCGGGTAACGGATAGACGGGATTGCGCAACCACCTCCACATCGGGAAGCTGTCGCGACCTTATGGTATCCGCCGGCATATTTTGCCGGGCTGAAATACCTGTAACAGCCGTAAAACATGTAGCGACTAAATACATGTTCATTTTAGCAAATCGTCTTTTTTGCATAAAAATAAATATTCAATGTTCTATACCCGAAACATTGTTATAAAAAAAATCTGGCAGGTTTTCTGACTTGTTCTCCCTTTCACCGGCTGCCTTCCCGACTACAAACAGAGTCAGTGGCTATTTGAGAAATGCCGAGGTCTAAAGAACTTACAGCTACGGGCACAGTTCCGGACTTACACCGGATTCCCTTTTACTGACCAAGCGCGAATGCGACAAGGTCACACCAAAATTCGGAGGCAAAGATAATATAATACGAATAGAAAACAAAAAAATAAGAAAATAAACTTGAATCTGCGGGAAACGCAAGCAGTTTAGGAGAGGCAAAGTAGAAACGAGTAACGAGAACGAAATCAGCTGATTACAATATGGGTAATTCTTGGCAAAATGGGAAAAAACGCATAAAAAAGTAAAGTTGGCGGTAAGTTGAGTTACCAACTCGTTACCTGAGCAAGTTTTCGAACAATTACACAACAGGCTATTATTCATTTATTTGCACAGTAAGCGTCTCCGTTCGACCAGTGTCTATAAATTTTCTGTGGTCGTTAGTGGCTGGGTATAGCCGTTAAAAATTATTGTTCTGTATCTTTTTCTTTTTCTTTTTCCTTTTCCTTCCATTTAT
>JAIRSF010000239.1 GCA_031255595.1 Tannerella sp. | reverse complement strand
CCGAATACTTCCAGTTCCATAAAACTTATATAAGTAGAGGTCGTTGAGTCGAGAAATACTATTGCCAGGAACTGCCCTGTTATTGGCGCCGGAAAGTTTATGGTAAAGCTTTCGCCTCCGGAATATCGTACCTGCGCTGCAGGTTCTCCCCACGAGGGTTGAGGCGCATCGGGAGTTATCGGCGTATCGCTTATATAAACTTCCATGTTGTTCAGGTAACGCCAACCTACAGTTGTTGGAGGGTAGATAATAAGATGAGTAATCTCTAACGATTCTTTCATGTCAACAACGACGCATTGCGGTAACGGGGTTCCCGTTCTGGAATGCCAGCCTGTGGCTATGTTTCCGTCAAGGATAAGTGCGGGTTGACCGCCCCCTCCATCATTCCAGGCATGATTTCCGTTCCGGGCTTCGATACTCCATCCGCTCCTCGGATATTTGTACATAAACGGTTTTTCAAATTCTACCCATTCCCTTCCTGCCGGATCAATTCCGTTTGGCGGCAAAAAGACCGAACGGTATTCAAAAAGTTCCCCCGGTTTTATATCCGGGCAAATCAGGTCGCTTTCGTCGGGAAGTATGCGTACTGTCCTTGTTTCACCCGAAATGGCTGTATAACGCACTTCCGAATAAACCAGGTCTGATGTCTTATTACCCCATACAATTGTACCGTTTTTGTTCTCATCACGCAGTGCGCTTACAATAGTACGGTCTGTAGCGGCCATTAAATAATTGTCGCCATATGCGGTTCCGGTTACTTCAGACGGGATGGAGGCATTTCCTTGCTTATCGAAAGTTTTCACATAGAATGTGTAGGTATTTTCTCCCAAATTGTCAACATCCACTACAAGGGTGTCTTTATCATTATCGATATCCACTTTGAGTGAATCGAGATAATTATTCCAGTAAACCACGGCGTGGGTTATGCTTGGATCCTTTGCGCCGAGCCAAGTGAGCCTGAGTCTATTATACCCTGCAAATACCTTGAGTGAATCCGGTCTTTGAGGATATTTCAGGCCGTTAGGCACAAGAAATTCCTCATACACACTATCCATATCTTTACAGGATGATATGTGTCCTGTGATGAGTGTTACCAGTAATAAATATATTATTTTCTTCATACGATTTTATATTTTTATGAATAAACTATTCATCATCCTTTAATTGTCCCCACAAAGTCAGTTCACCGATAATTATCTGGCCCATAGTGGCATCGGTGCCGTAGGTGTTAAATGTCGACAATACTTTAAAGCGCAGGTGGGTAACCGTTTGATAGGGATCGGGAATCTCGTCCGTGACTACCAGTTCGAATTCCGTCCTGTTGTACCAATAATCACTGTCTTCATCGGTAATAGGTCCTACTTCACGGCCTTCTCCGTAACCCGAAGGCTTAAGTTGTTCAAATTCGCCGAGAAGTTTCCAGCTATCATCCCAGCTTCCGTCCGGATTGGGATTGTCGCTACCCCACACCTGTAAAGTACGCGGTGCGGTACCGGAATATAATTCGCTTCCTCCCGAACGCGGCCATTTCTGGATACGGCTGATAGACATCTTATGCCCAAGTTCAATGGTGAACCATTGAGGCATAGGCCCACTGTGCGAGGAGGCATAAAACTCGTAAGAGTGAGCCTCCGGCCCTGTCCATAACATTTCGATCCGGTATCCGTTCTGATTTTCTGCCGGTGCAAAAAAATCGGTAGGCAGCGCGGCATTTCTGAATCGATCTTTGGGAAGCTTGATCTCTTCAATGGGGGTTAATATTTTATAGATAGTGTCCGATACGTTGTTCCACCTGTCCCGTAAATATGCGCCGAAATAGGAGGGTTGGGCCTTTAATCCTCTTCTTGGAAACTTCATCGCAACTGATTTTGTGTGGAATGTCTGTAAATCGATCCATTGTGCAGAGGGTGAGGCTTCTGCCGTGTCGGTCATCAATACGACGGCGAGGTCGGCGTTGCTATAATTTTCTTCCAACGATATAATGACTCCACCGAAAGTGGCATCTACATCAAATTTTACCGATTGAACGGGAGGGAGTAGCGGCTGAATGGTTGTTGAAACAGGCTCAGATAACTTTTCGTTCACACCCACGCTGAAGAGTTTTACCTCTTGCGGATCGGTATTCCCCAAACCTTCCACCACTAATGTATCCACATATCGCGAGGCTTTTGATTCGCAAATCTGGTTGTTGCGGGTGTAAACGGCCTTTACTCCCAATAGGTTATCGTTATTCGGTATCTTGTATTTGATAACGGCTCCGCCCGGCCTGCCGGTTACTCCCACTATTGTAACGGGAGGAGGGGCGGGAGCTGCGTCGTCGATATGGTCGATCCGTCCCTCTTCCTTACATCCGTAAATACAAACGGAAATAATTATGCATAATAAATAACATATTCGTTTCATAATGATTATTTCATTTTTAAGTTTATCCATTTTGTACTACCATCCGATATTTTGTACCAGATTCGGGTTTTGTTCAATTAAGCCGATCTGAATCGGCCAGAAATAGTCCTTCAGTGCAAAATTCTGTTCCGCGATAAGAAGTTTCTGGTAATAATCTTCCGGTTTACTGGCCGTAATTTTAAAACCGTAAATTCCTTTTTCATATTCGGAAGGCGCTGTTTTCCACCGGCGCAAATCCCAAAAACGGTGCCCTTCGAATGCAAGTTCAATCAAACGTTCGCGATGAATGATTTGTCTCATCCCCGCCTGGGTATTATATTTTCCCGGGCTGTTGCTGTATTCGTCCCAGGCTTCTTTCACGCCGGGCAGTCCCGCCCTAGCACGCACGGCATCGATATAATAGAACATGTCGTTGCTGTTTGCTCCGTTAGGGCCTTCCGATTCGTTGATGGCTTCGGCATAGAACAGGTAGAGGTCGGCCAACCGTATCATAGGCCATGGATAAGTGATGGCATCATAGCCTAATGCGGAGGTTTGCCTGTTCTGGTAATGGATTACTTTTTTAGGGTAATAACCGGTAATCGGCCCCCAGTCATATCCTACCTTTTGTTGTGCTCCGCCGGCGCGGCATGCTACCCAGAACAGGTCGCCCGGAATAGGATCGTTGATTTCGGGTTTCTGTCCGTACCATAATCCGCCGTCGAATCCCATATAGGCGTAGAACCTCGGTTCCCGATTGAAATTGAGCTCAATAGTGGTGTAATCCCTGCGAAGATACCAGCGATGGCTGTTATCTCCCGCACGTAAGCTATAAGGATCCACTCCGCTCCATTCCAGATCGTTTTCGATGGGAATTCCATGATTTGTATGGAACATTTCCGCAATCTTCAATGGAGGCTGAATATGGTTGTACAAGTAAGGCATATCGGGATATTGGTCCCGTTGCAGATTGGGTGAACAGTTCATTTGCAGGGTTCTGTTTGCACCTAACGAAGTATGTATATTTGCCCATATCACCTCGCTGTTCCATTTTTCCGTAATGGCATTTCTCAGGTCTAATTCCTGACGGATGGTGTCATTCACCCTTACCCGGCCCTGATGTGTGTACAACTTCATATTGGCTTCTTCACATAGCTCTATGGCTTCGCGACAGGCGATAGCGGCAGCATCCCATCTGGCTTTTACTTCATCGGCCGTTTTATCGGTTTTGAACAATTTTATGCCTCTTTTGTCCACTAACGTGGTCTGGTCGGTATTGTTGTTGAAGAGCGGACTTGCAGCGTACACCATGACCTTTGCCTTGACGGAAGCCGCGATTGGTCTGGTAATTCTTCCCAATTCGTCCCTGCTCTGCACGTTCAGCGGGAGGTCGACCATGGCTTCATCCAATAATTGGATTACATAGTCGAAACACTCTTCCATCGGGTCCCGGTAAACGCGTACTTCCGCAACACTTGCATTAATCGATAGGTTTTCTTTTATAAGCGGGATAGGCCCCCATTTACGCATTAAGTGGAACTGCGCCCATGCTTTCAGGAATTTGGCTTCGGCTATCCATTGCAGTTTTTCCCATTCCGGCAAGTCGGGAACTGTTCCTATTTGTTCAATCAAAATATTGCAGCACCTGATACCCTCGTATATACCTCCCCAATCATTCCCGTAAGGATTGGAGGCATTTTGGAATCCGCGTGCTATATTGAACAGCGTGCTGCTCCAATTGGCATAGGCATCCCTTCTATCATAAATAGACCACAACTCGTCGCCGGTCATATAACCGGGATCATGGTCCAGACCTCCTTCCCCTGATAAGAATCCATAGCAGGTATATAAGTAGCGGATAGCTGTGGAACGCATGCTAAACGCACTTTCCAGCGTAGCTATACCGTCGTCGGGGACGATATCGAGATAATTATTGCAGGCCGGAAGAGCCATCGCGCAAGCTATGGCGAATACCTTCCACCTGTTTCTATATGTTTTTGAAATACTCATTGTAATATAAAGTTATCGGTTAATAATTAATTAAATGTCAGATTTATCCCAACGTTAAATACCCGCTGTATGGGATATCCGAGGCCATTTCCGGCCATTTCTACATCCCATAGCTTGAATTTACTGAATAACAGAAGGTTGGTTCCGCTGAAATAAATCCTGAGTTGATTAAGGTGCAGTTGTTTCTGCCAGTTGCCGGGAATGGTATAACCAATCTCCAACTGTTTGAGCCTGAGGAAAGAACCGTCACGCATAAACCATGTACTCGGCTGAGAGTTATTTGCATTGACCGTTGCACTTAGTCTCGGCCAAAGTGCATACATATTCTGATTATCTTCAGACCAATGACTGTCGGCATAAACTTTCAGTAACTGTGTTTGATTCTGGAAAGGAGCGGTTGCGACAGGATCGATCCAAAACGATTCGTTGGCAAGCCCCTGAAAGAATATAGAAGCGTCAAATCCTTTGTAACCGGCTGAAAATCCGAATCCGTAGATTATTTCGGGAGAGGTGGGATTACCTATCGGTACCATATCTGCCGGAGTAATCTGTCCGTCGCGGTTCACATCGGTATATTTGATATCTCCGCCGCCATATTCTCCACCAAACATTTGAGAGGGTGAGTTCCGGGCTTCGGCGTCATCCATAAACAACCGTTCCGCAATATAACCCCATTGTTGATTGAGGGAATAACCCACGCGCGACCGCCAATATTCCCTGTATTCGGGTTCTTCATACACCTTGAACTTGCTGGTCGACCAAGTGAAGTTGGCGCGGGCAGATGTCCAGAAATTTTTGTTCCATACATGTTGATAATCCGACTGAATATCTATTCCATGGGCAGTAGCTTCACCGATATTCGCTCTTACTGCAGCCTGCAATCCCATGGTTGAAGGTATAGCAGCGCGGGTCATCAATATGTTGCGGCGATGCTCGGTAAAATATTCCGCAATCACATTTATTTTACTCCACAGTCCGACTTCCACTGCATAGTTCTGCTTTGTGGATGTTTCCCACGTAATGGCTTCATTGGCATAGCGGTTGATCCGGATACCGGGTCCGCCTCTGTCCACGTTTTCGCCAAAGTAAGCTCCTCTACCGCCGTCGCTCATATTTACCTGTGACAGGTAAAAGAAGCGGTCGCTGCTGCTGCCTATCTTGTCATTCCCTACCAACCCGTACGAATAGCGGAGTTTCAGGTTGTTAATAGTCGGCTGCAACTGCTTCCAAAAGGATTCGTTGGATATTAACCATGCTGCGCCGGCCGAGGGGAAGAATCCCCAGCGATTGTTTTCGGCAAAACGTTCGGAACCGTTATACCCGAAATTAAATTCGGCAAAATAACGGCTGTCGAACGAATAGGTGGCGCGTCCCGCCAGACCCACGTTGCGGGAAGGCAGCGATAGCTGCAGGCTGCCCTGATTTGCCGCCAGCCATTCGCGGGTGGTGAATACCAGCAATCCGCTTACGCTATGCACATCGAATGTGTTACTGTAGTTAAGACGGGATTCGGTGTAGGTGGTCGCTTCTACAATCTTGGGGCCTTCTCCGTAACTGAGATATTCTGTTCCGTTCTCATTGATCCTCTCCAGATGATACTCTCCCGTAAAACTGTCGTAGTTGCTGCGCAACTGATACCAGTAAGGGGAATATGACCGGTTAACGTTGTATTGGGCTAACCTGGAAATATTCATCAATGTCATAAAACTGAGTCCCTTGGCGATAAAGTCGAGGTTTTGGTTCAATTCCAGCATCGCCAGCATCTGAGACCGCGATCTGTCCTGGTAACCTCTCACCATTTCGGCGTAAGGGTTTCGGTAATTGCCCTGGTAATTGCCGAACATAATATGTTTTACATACTTGAAATCTTCATCGATGGGATAGTAGGCCGGAAACAGTACGGGATTAGAGTGCATAACCATCCCGTATATCTCTTGTCCCGTGTACATGGGGCCGGTGTAGTCGTCGAAATTACCGGAGAGCCTTATGCTCAATGTGGTCTTTTTGGTGATATCGATATCTACATTCGCCCTGAGGTTATAGTTTTTAAAATCAATATTATTGTTAAAACTATTCCGCTTATCGACCTTTAATATACCGTTATCTTTCGAAAATGCAGCTGCCACGTAGTACCGGGCGGTATTCCCCCCTCCCGTAACACTCATATTACCCCGCATATTTTGGGTATAATCGTTGAACAACATTTTGTACCAGTCATTTGCCGGATAAATATAAGGGTTTGATCCGGGTCTCATGGTATTTTCGATTTTATCCTGGTTATAAGGAAGGTCTCCAAGCGGATTCCGGGTCAATACCGCCTCGTTATGCAGCTTCATGTATGTGACGGGATCGGCAAGGTCAATATTGCTTGTCGGCTGTGAGATAGAATTTTCTACGCGCACGAATATTTTGGCCGGCCCCTGTGTCCCCCGTTTGGTCGTTACTAGGATGACCCCGTTTGCTCCCCGTGCACCATATAGGGCGGTAGCCGTGGCATCCTTCATAATGGAGAAACTGGCAATATCATCCGGTTGAAGACGCGCCAAGTCCGTTGAGGTCAACTCAATGTTATCAATCAGTATCAATGGGCTGGTATTCGCACCGAAAGTGGTTATACCGCGCACGAAAAAATCGGCATTGTCGCGTCCCGGCTCACCGCTTCTCTGGTAGGCTATAATACCTGCCAAATTCCCCGCTAGGGCGGTGGTCAGGTTGCTCGACGGTATTTTTAACTCCGAAGGATTTACCGTCGTGATGGCGCCGATCACACTCTCTTTCTTTTGCTTGCCGAAGGCAACGATTGTAACTTCGTCGAGTTCACTGGCTGCCGGGTGCATGGTTACTTCAATATAGGTCTGATTCCCTACCGCGATGGTTTGGGATTCCATTCCGAGGAAAGAAAATACCAACTTGTCGGAAGGGGTAGCCCTTAATTCAAACGTTCCGTCGATATCCGTAGTAACCCCTCTTGTTGACTTATCCACAATAATGCTTACACCCGGCAGGGGTTCTCCTGTTTCTGCTTCTGTCACTTTTCCTTTCATTGTTATCTGCTGCTGAGCCGACAGGAAAAAAGGAAAAAGGAGAAGAACAATTACAAAATACATTTGTTTTTTCATTTCATTCTTTCATTTGTTTAAATTAATAATTAAAAAAACATTTCAATGTTTAACAGATATTGTTACGCCTTATGATCCAATTGTTTGTGTATTTTATATATTTATTATATTAATATCGTTGCTGATTAGGTAAGACGGATTACGCATATCATATATGCCTTAACGGATTATTGATGTAAGTGTACAGCGGCAAGTCAGACCTTATGAATAAACAAGACCTGAAAATGGGCAGAAAACGACTAAATTTTTTGAATGTTTCCTTTTGGTTTCCTGATATCGTGTACGCAGACAATATTCTGCACAGACGCAGTGTAATATATAACAGAAATTTATATTTTTGTGGAAATAAATAGGCTTTATTATTAACTATGGTTCGCGCGAGGGGGTAAAATTGTATATTGTCCATTCCTGTTACGGATAGAAATGGTTTCATTTCAGGGAAAAATATACAGTTTATAGATTTCATTTTGTTTATTAATTGTAATGGCCTATAAATAACTAAATTTGATATATGATTAATAATGTTGGCCATAGTTATAAAACCACACTCTTCCGG
>JAIRSF010000131.1 GCA_031255595.1 Tannerella sp. | reverse complement strand
TAGCAAGAAAACCCCTCGCTTGTCATTGAATACAGGCGAGGGGTTTCTCTCTTATCCCTCTTTCCTGACTTCGACAATGCGTCACCTTAAAAATTTTCCCAGAACATTTTGTCAAACAGAGTTTCGATCGATCGATGCTTATTGGTCAGGATCATCGTCTTTGTCATAGTTTCATCGTAAAAGGCAAGGCCTATTTTCCCTCCCAAAATCCTGCGCGTATGTTCTATACTTATTTGTCGGATTTTATCCTGTAATCGAAAAAAAACGGATCAGGATGTAAATCCGTCGTGCCGTACGACCGGAACGTCCGGTATTTGTATACTGAAATGGTGCATTTCGTTTTCGAAAGTATATACAATTTTTATTTTATAAAGCCGGCATATTGATTTTACAAGAGAGAGTCCCAGCCCGGAGGAAGCTTCGTTTTTTGACTTTTTATAAAAATGCTGGTAGATATATTCGGGGTTGAGCGCTCCATGTTCGGACGTATTGCCGAATGTTATGGAACCGGGCATGACGGAGATCGTTACCCGCCCCTTAGGATAGTTGTGTATGTATGCGTTTTTGATAAGGTTGCTGAAGAGTACGGACGCCAGCATTTCATTCATCATCATTTTAAGGTCGGCATGTTCTTCCATGATGAAATTTATTTCAAGATGGGCGTATGCTTCGTTAAAATCGTCGGTTAAAGATTTTAAGAGGCGGTTGAGGTCTATTTCTTTGTTTTCCGGGAACCGGTTGTTTTCAATCTTAGTGAGTAGGAGCAGCGTTTTGTTTAGTTTTGCAATATTTGCCAGTGAGTCTTTCGTTTTTATGATTTGCGACAATTGGGATTCCGTAAGATCCGGTTCGTCGGCAAGTATCTCCAGACGGTTCAGGGCAATCGCAACAGGCGTTTGCAGTTCGTGCGAAGCATGTCCGATAAAACGGCTTTGTTGTTCGTACATTTTGGCATTTCGATAGGCGCTGCGAAGTAAAGCTTCGGAAAGTTTCCCAAACTCGAAGATCCCGGAATTGATATGAAGCGGGGGCGTTTCTTTTTTAAGCGTGAGCTTATCCAGCCAATTGACCATTGTGTATAACGGCCGCAGACTGTAACGCAGAACAGTGGAGTTGATTAAAATGATGACAAGCAGCAGGATGACATAAAGTATGACGATCCAGAATAAAATCGTTTTCTTGAGGTCTTCTTTCTCGATGGAAGGGATCATTACCGTAAGCTCAAAATAACGGTTTTCGCTATTTCGGAAAATCGTTTTATATATGCGGGCAGGCTCTTTTTCCATCCGGGACTGAATATATATGTTATCGTCGAGATATCGTACGGAGGGGTTGTTTTTCGCATATTCGGCGGTTATTTCCGTTATATAGTAACTGTTGTTTGTCCCGCTCTCTTTTTCCGGGAGCTTTTCTCCCGCTAACGCCTGCGTTATGATATACTCGGAATAATGCTCAAGCGAATCGTCGGTTTCATCATTTATCTCGTCGATAATCAAATAATAGAATATCGTGCCCCAGCATGCAAACAGTATCAGCAATGCAATGGATATGTTCAGGTTGATCCGGTGTAGCAGTTTCATTTCACAATCAGCTTATACCCTAAACCGTAGATCGCTTTAATCTCAATTCCGGCTTCGGATTCGTTCAGTTTTTTACGCAGGTTTTTTATCTGGGCATAGATAAAATCAAAGTTATCAACCTGATCGATATGATCGCCCCATACCGATTCGGCTAACCTTGTTTTGTCGATCAGGTGGTTGGGATGAGTTACAAAATATAACAGAATGTCGTATTCTTTCCTGTTTAGTTCCAGTGGTTTACCGCCGACACAGGCCTCGAAAGAGTCTGTATTTATTCTGACGTTTTCAATCGTAACGAAAGGATTTCCGCCCAGTGTTTTTCTTCTCAGTACGTTTCTGATCCTGGCATTTAGCTCCGCCAGATGAAATGGTTTTGCCAGATAATCGTCCGCCCCCAATTCTAATCCGGATACTTTGTCGTCTACCGAATCTTTGGCCGATATAATGATTACGTTCCGGCTTTTATCCATTTCGCGGAGTTTTCCGAGCAAAGTCAATCCGTCGCCGTCCGGAAGCATGACATCCAGCAAAATGCAGTCATAATCATAGTCGTATATTTTATACATTGCATTTTGAAGAGATGCGGCAACTTCTACGACATAACGTTCCTTTTCGAGAAATGCAGCCATAATCTCCAGCAGCGACGGGTCGTCTTCTATAATCAATATTTTCATAAACGATGATCTGTTTTCTGCAAAAATAGGCGTAAAAACTGAAAAATTACTGAAATTCAATTATTATCGGACAGAAAAGCGATGAGGGGAGGGGAGAACCGCCGTATATCGAACGGCACGTACGGTGGTGGTGTAAGAGGCCGAAACGGAACTTTTTTCCGTTTCGGCCTCTCAATAGTTATATAAAGATAAACTTACAGCTTATTGTCGGAACCCAGTACATTGGTAATTTTATGGGTATACATTTTTTTAGCATTTTCGCGAGCCGGCCCCAGGTATTTACGGGGGTCAAATTCGGCCGGGCTATCAACAAACACTTTACGTATAGCGGCTGTCATCGCAAGACGGCTATCCGAGTCGATGTTGATCTTACATACGGCAGATTTGGCTGCTTTACGCAGTTGATCTTCAGGAATACCGATCGCATCTTTCAGTGCGCCGCCATGTTTGTTGATTGTTTCGACTTCTTCCTGCGGTACGGAAGATGCTCCATGAAGTACAATCGGGAATCCCGGCAGTTCTTTTTCTATGGCTTCCAGAATATAAAAAGCCAACGGCGGCGGAACCAAGCGGCCGTTTTCGTCGAGCGTACATTGTTCCGGTTTGAACTTGTTTGCACCGTGCGAGGTTCCGATAGAAATAGCTAATGAATCGCAGCCCGTCTTGGTTACAAAATCCACCACTTCTTCCGGCCTTGTATACGTATGATGTTCGGCAACTACATCATCCTCAACGCCTGCCAATACGCCCAGTTCGCCTTCGACGGTAACGTCGAACTGATGAGCGTATTCCACTACTTTTTTCGTCAATGCGACATTTTCATCATACGGATGATGCGAACCGTCAATCATAACGGACGAGAAGCCCATATCAATACAGCTCTTACACAGTTCGAACGTATCACCATGGTCTAAGTGAAGGACAATCTGCGGATTCGGACAGCCCAATTCTTTGGCGTAAGCGACCGCACCTTCCGCCATGTAACGAAGTAACGTCTGATTGGCATACTTACGTGCACCGCTCGATA
>JAIRSF010000171.1 GCA_031255595.1 Tannerella sp. | reverse complement strand
CGCGAAAATGACCCGAACGGCTTTTTACAAATGCCTGTAAGCCGTTTGGTCAGCTTATGCGAAGGGAAAGGACGGGGAAAATACAGGGCAAACACCCAATCGCGGGATAATCCGGATGGTTTGAATGTGGAAGAAGCCATCAAAGAATTGTGGAGTAAATAATGAAGATATTGCAATGTAATTAACTCTTTAGGGGCGCGAAAAACCCTTTTGGGAGCACAACCAAGCTTTAAGAGAGCGCAAAAAACCCTTTTGGGAGTGCAAAAAAACTTTTTGAGAGCGCAAAAATACATTAAGTATGTGTGAAAAATTAGATTATATTTTTCAAAGTTTTTATTCCGGATTGCTTCGCCAAAGGCTCGCAATGACGGGTTGCAAGGGTGTGGCCTGCGGCGAGCGAAGCGAAGCCGTCATTGCAGTGAAGCAACCGGAAAAATAATATAAACTGTTTTATAATTAGTACTTATGATAAAAAACAAATTACGAACAACAAGCTTGCTGGTGTTTTTCATGATTTTTTCGTCAGTTCCGGCTCAAAAGCCATATAAGGCCTATATGGTTTCCAATGCCCATTTCGATACGCAATGGCTTTGGACGGTGCAGACATCCATCGATGATTATCTGTATCGCACCATGGCGCAGAATTTCTGGTTGTTTGACAATTATCCCGACTATGTATTCAATTTCGAAGGGGCTGTCAAATACAGTTGGATGAAAGAATATTATCCGGCAGAATACGAGCGGGTGAAACAGTATGTCCGGTCGGGACGGTGGAATGTAACCGGAAGTACTTGGGATGCAACCGATCCGAACATGCCTTCTCCGGAATCGTTTTTCCGGAATATCCTTTTGGGACAGGAATTTTACAAGCAGGAATTTGGGCTAAAAACCAATGACATCTTTCTGCCCGATTGTTTCGGATTCGGATATGCTCTGCCTACGATTGCTGCTCATGCAGGCTTAATTGGATTTTCCACACAAAAACTGCAATGGCGGAAATTTCCCTTCTACGGTGATAAAAAAATCCCTTTCCTGCATGGGATATGGGAGGGGCTTGACGGTTCGCGAATCATGAGCATCCTGCATGCACAGAGTTATGTAACTCGTTACGAATATGAGGATATCAGTGCAAACAAACAACTTATACAATTAGCACAGGCTGACACAAACCGTGTCGTATATCACTACTATGGCGTCGGCGACAGGGGAGGGTCTCCGACGATCCCTTCCGTAGCATCCATAGCTATGGGTATCAAAGGGGAAGGCCCTGTCGAAATTATCAGTGCACGCGCGGGACAATTTTACGATGATTTTTATCCTCTCGAAAACCATTCCAATCTGCCTGTATTTAAAGGAGAATTGTTAATGGATGTACATGCTACGGGATGTTATACTTCGCAAGCAGCAATGAAACGTTTTAACCGCCGGAACGAACAATTGGCCGATTTGGCCGAGCGGGCTTCGGTTGTTGCCGAGTGGTTAGGCGGGCTGAAATATCCGGCCGAAGAATTGCGAAATTCCTGGAAACGATTCCTGTGGCATCAATTCCATGATGATATGACAGGAACCAGTATCCCGGCAGTTTATACTTTCTCGTGGAATGACGAATTGATCTCGCAAAGCAAATTTGCTGAAATTGCTACAACTGCTGTCGGCACTGTAAGCCGCGCCCTGGATACTCGCGTAAAAGGAACTCCTATAATTGTTTACAATCCGGTAGCACAGAAACGAAAGGATATTGTGACGGCTACTGTTGCTTTGGATGCCAAAACGGTCAATGTGTCTGTCGTCAATCCGGACGGGGAAAAGATGCCTGCGCAAATTCTTTCCCGGAAGGATGATCAGGCAACAATTATTTTTCCTGCGGATATTGATCCCGTTAGCTATTATGTTTATGACGTGGTGTCGGAAAATAATGCAACAGCAAGTCCAATTGCAATAACCAATAATTCCATTGAGAACAAGGTATATAAACTCACTCTTGATCGAAATGGCGACATCGCTTCAGTCATTGATAAAAGAAATAATAACCGTGAATTAGTGAAAAACGGTAAAGCTTTCCGTTTAGCGCTTTTCCCGAAAAACGAATCACCGGCATGGCCGGCTTGGGAATTATTCAAGGAAACCATAGACCAATCCCCGTTGCCTGTTAGCGACAATGTGCGGATTTCCATTGCCGAAGCGGGCGCTGTGAGAGCTACGCTAAAAGTTGAACGTACTTATGGAACATCCGTTTTTACTCAATACATTAGTTTAAGCGAAGGTGCGTCCGACGACCGTATTGATATTACGGCCGAATTGGACTGGAATGAATCCAACGCCCTGCTGAAAGCCGAGTTTCCCATGAACGTGTCGAACGAAAGGGCATTGTATGATTTGGGTATCGGTTATATCGAACGCGGGAATAATACCCAAACCGCCTATGAAGTCTATGCGCAACAATGGGCGGATATTACAAATGCAGACAATAGTTATGGCATTGCAATAATGAACGATTGCAAATACGGTTGGGATAAGCCGGACGATAACACGTTGCGATTAACGCTATTGCATACGCCGAAAGTAGGTAACGACCCCAATATGACCCATCAGGATCATTTGGACAAAGGACATCATACGATCCGCTATTCCATTGTTGGACACCCGTCCACAGCTATCAACGCCCAAGTTGCATGGAAATCGGAAGCGCTGAATCAACCTTTGCTTTCGTTTGTGACTTCCAAACACAACGGACAGTTAGGCAAAACTTTTTCATTTATCCGGACTAATTCGCCTCAAATTGCAGTGAAAGCCGTAAAGAAAGCAGAAGATGAAAACAGTTATATCATTCGCGTAAACGAAATATACGGTGAGAATTTGAATAATGCCGAAATACTGTTGGCGGCGGAGATTGAAGAAGCCGAAGAAGTGAACGGGATAGAAGAAACGATCGGAACAGTACAATACGACGGGAACAAAATCACTTTTGATGCAAAAAGTTTTCAACCCCGCACTTTCAGCGTGAAACTTAAAAGCAATCCTGTGCTTCAAAATCCCGTAAACATTTATGTCCCGTTGGAATATAATGCGACGGCTGTTACTCCCGATGAATTTAGCAAAAGCGGAAATTTCGACGGTAGGGGAAATTCATTTGCAGCCGAATTGCTGCCGGGCGTAATAAATTCGGAAGGCGTTGAATTTAAGTTGAATAATAAACCGAATGAATATAATTATATTCGCTGTAACGGACAAACAATTCAACTGTCTGCCGGTCACAAAGCTACCCGTTTATATTTATTGCTTACTTCGTCTCGCGACGACAGGAGAGCTGTTTTTAATGTCGGAGGAAAAGATTATGCCTTTGATATTCCCTATTATTCGGGATTTTACGGACAATGGGGCTGGAAAGGCGAAAGTGAGGGTTACATTAAAGAGGCTTCTATCGCTTATCTGGGAACACACCGGCACAGCGAGCAGAAAGGAAATGAGTCTTATACGTACACTTATCTCTATAAAATATACATTGATATAGATAAAGACGCGACTTCGTTTACTTTACCCAAGGATGAAGGAATTGCGCTATTTGCCGCTACCTTGTCCGACAATCCAAACGCGATTGATGCTGCTTGGGAAATGCGGGCGCTTCCTTATACGACACAGGAACGGATTTATTCTAATGTTCCTGTCATGAACCGTAGAAACCGTTAATTTTATGTTTTTATAAATATTGGTCGCTAATGATTAAGTCGAAATTATACAGATATAAAATGATGCCTGTCCAAAGGGAAATTTCTATCTTTGGAAGCGCAATAACAATTTTGTCAATAGTACAAACATTCATTTTTAATAAATTGCAAGAATCATGGAACACTTATTGTTGAATATCCGGCAAAGGCGCAATGAACCGGAGATGCGCCTGCAAACCGTTTTAACGGTTATCATTTTGTTTGTTTGCCCGTTTGTGTCTATGGCCCAGGGCAATCCTTTTGTTAAACACATGTACACAGCCGACCCTTCGGCGCGTGTCTGGGCTGACGGACGGTTATACGTATATGCCTCTCACGACATTGCTCCTCCGCGCGGATGCGATCTGATGGACGAATATCATGTTTTTTCTACCGACGATATGGTCAACTGGACTGATCATGGCGAAATTCTACGTGCAAGCCAAGTGCCATGGGGCAAACCGTTACGTAACGACGCTAAATTTATGTGGGCGCCCGACTGTGTTTACAAAGACGGGACATATTATTTCTATTTCCCGCATCCGAGCGAAGATCCCTGGGGCAGGAACTGGAAGATAGGCGTGGCTACGAGCAAAAAACCGGCAAGTGATTTCACCGTAATCGGTTTTATACCGGATATCGATCCGCTTATCGACCCCAATGTTTTTATCGACGACGACGGGCAGGCTTATTTCTATCATGGCGGTGGTGGCGTCTGTAAAGGAGGGAAGCTAAAAAGCAATATGATGGAAATAGACGGTGAAATGAAAACGATGGAAGGGCTGGAGGATTTCCACGAAGCGACATGGGTACATAAACGGAACGGTATCTACTACCTTTCGTATTCCGACAATCACGATGAGGGAAATGACAAGGAAGGCGTGAAAGGCGATAACCGGATGCGGTACGCTATTAGCGATAATCCTCTGGGGCCGTGGAAATACCAGGGTATTTATATGGATCCGACCGACAGCTATACCAACCACGGTTCTATCGTTGAATACAAGGGACAATGGTATGCTTTCTATCACAACAGCGAGCTTTCGAGGAAAAATGGTGAGACGAACGACTGGTTGCGCTCGGTTTGTGTCGATAAACTGTACTACAATCCCGACGGCACGATTCAAAAAGTTGTTCAGACGGACGACAAGCTGAGAGCAGGAACGGCGAAAACCAATATCACGCCGGCCAATCTGCAAAACCGGACGGTGCATGATTCTTTGTATGCGCGAAGCCTGATACTGGAAACTCAAGGCGTGCGGATTGCTTTCCTCACATTCGATTTGGGAGGATACACAAGCCCCGCGCTGCTTGCAAAACTGAAAAAGGATTACAACCTTAACGAGCTGTATTTCTGTCCGTCGCATACTCATTCCGGTTCGGTGGACAGGAATACAATCGACGAAAAACTGACAAGCATAATTGACGAAGCTTCGAAAAATATGTTTGAGGCAAATATTTCAGGAGGACATCGCCCGACGCCTCAATTGACGTTCAACAGGCTGATACCCCGCGACGACGGACATGCCCGCGAAGCGTGGTATGCCGACCCCGAAGGCCATTTCCGCTATCTCAACAAGGAACGGTTGTCTTTTGGCCCGGTGGATGCTTCGGTCGGTGTGATACGTATTGATGACAATAAGGGCAAACCGCGTGCAGTGATCATGAATTTTGCCTGCCATCCCGATGCGCTGGTAGAACTGCGCGGGGTCGTCTCTTCTGATTTTGTAGGATCGGCCAACAAATATGTCGAAGCAGCTTTCGATAACAAAGTAAATTGTCTGTATATACAAGGTGGCGCGGGAAACCAGTGTGCATTGTTTAAGACGCCTACGGACGGGTCTGCTCCTGAAAATTTCTACGATATGGTGGAACGAATGGGTAAACTGCTGGGGATCGAAGCGGTTGCTCTGGCAAAGGATTTATTCCCAAACCCAAACGATAGAACGAATATCAAACTGATGACTGATTCCCTGGATTTGAAAAACCGCTTTGACGACGACGTGGCACGGATACATTTTTCTACGATATTGATTAACGACAAATATGCCATAGCTACGTTCCCCGGTGAACCGTTCATCAAATTCCAACTCGACTGGAAACACGAAATGGGGTCGTATGCCGTGCCGTTCTTCTTCGGATATACCTGGAATGGAGGTAAGTGGCCTACTTACGTGCCTGATGTACGTTCGGCGGCTTTGGGCGGTTACGGCGCAGACTGGGGGCCTGTACGCGCTCCCGAAGGAGGCGAGGCGGTGATGACAAGGCATCTGAATAATTACTACGTGATCAAGAACCTGATGCGTACGCAACAAGGCCCCGGCGACCACCGTCTGGACGACGGATCAGTCATTTGGAAACCGGACTGGATGGATTAATTGAAGAGTACTTATATAAGATATTAGAGAATGAAAAAAATATTTTGCCTGATATTTGCGGTATCTTTTTTCGGCTGCTTGCCGGTCGATGTCAGTGCGCAGATAAAAATCACCTGTATAGGAGCGAGTATTACCGGAGGCGCCCGGATCGAAAACCCGAAACTGTTTTCATATCCCGGCCAGTTGCAGACATTATTGGGGAGTGGCTACCAAGTGAGTAATTTTGGGGTAGGCGGGACAACCATGCTGCGCAAGGGCGATTCTCCTTACTGGAATACCGGAGCATACCGGCAAGCATTAAACAGTAATCCCGATATTGTTTTCATCGATTTGGGCGGAAACGATGCCAAGGCGGTTAATCGTCCCTATTACGAGGAAATGGAGCAGGATTGCAGGGATATGATCCGTTCTTTCAGGGAACTGCCTTCCCATCCCCGCGTCATTGTGTTGTTGCCGACCGCGTTTTTCGTAACCGACAAAGATGGTATCTACGATCCAGTAAGCGTCAAAGAAGTTGCGCCCCGTCTGGCAAAAGCAGCTTACGAGGAAGATGCGGAAGTTTTGGATATGCATCCGCTGCTGATCGATAAACCGGAGTTGATACCGGATAAAATCCATCCCGAAAAAGAAGGTTCTGCCATTATTGCTCAACGCCTTTACCAACAAGTTATTTTGCCGGTAGACGCTTCTTTCGACATCTTCAAACAACTGGATAAAGCCAAAATCGATTATCAGGTAAGCAATTTCTGCGGATATCAATGCGCAAGTTTTACCCGCAACGGTCGCGAATGTAAGGTAGTGAAACCGAAAAAGGTGCGTGCAGATCATCCCTGGATCTGGCGGATGCGTTTCTGGGCGCATGAACCGCAAACCGATATTGCCCTGCTGGAACGGGGTTATCATCTGGTTTATAACGACCAGGCGGAGAGAATGGGCAATAAACAGAATATCGGCGAATGGAACGACTTCTACAAATTATTGCACCGGGGCGGCCTGAATAAAAAAGTTACGCTGGAGGGAATGAGCCGGGGCGGCGTTTATGTGTTCAATTGGGCGGCGGCCAATCCGGGTAAGGTAGCTGCCGTTTACGTAGACAACCCTTTGTTGGACATGAAAGCAATGTATTTCGGGCCCGACGGGGAAGAAAAACCCGAAAATGAAATTACAAAAGGTGTCAGGGAAAACTGGGGCATCGACCGCTCGCAGATTAAACAGTTCAACGAAAGCCCGATAGATAAAATCGACGCTATTGTCAGAGGTAATTATCCGATACTGATTCTCTGCGCCGAACTGGATAAAGCTGCGGTAAATTCGCAAAATGCTTTTCCTTTTGAGAAAAAGATCAGGGAAAAAGGCGGAAACATCACCGTTATAGTAAAAGAAGGATTCGAGCATCACCCGCACAGTTTTCCGAATCCGGCTTATATCGTCGATTTCATAGAAAAAGCCGTGAATCCGGAGGCGTATTCTTCCGTAAAGAAGTATGACTCGTACAAGGGGCTGGTAATGGCGGGATATCAGGGCTGGTTCAGTTGTCCGGGCGACGGTTCTGACCGTGGCTGGTATCATTATTGTGGGCGCGACGGTCTGTTTCAGCCGGGTATATGCACGATTGACATGTGGCCTGATGTGTCGGAATACAGTAAAACGTACAAAACCGAGTTTTCGTATGCTGACGGAAGTCCGGCATACGTGATGAGCGAATACGACGAATCGACGGTCGAAACGCACTTCCGCTGGATGCGTGAATACGGCATCGACGGCGTTTTTGTACAGCGTTTTGTGGCCGAAATCAAACGCCCGAAAAGCTATAACCAGTTGAACAAGGTTTGGAAATCGGCTATCAACGCGGCAAACATGAACAACCGCGCCATCAGCATAATGTACGACTTGAGCGGTATGATTCCCGGCGACGAACAGCTTGTTCTGAAAGACATTGACATTATTTCTGCCGAATACGATATTAAGGAACGCAAGAACAATCCTTCGTATCTGCACCACAACGGCAAACCGCTGGTAGCCGTCTGGGGCATAGGCTTCAACGACCGTCGCAGATATGGTTTCAAGGAAGCGGAAATCATTATCGACGCCTTGATTGAGCGGGGTTTCAGCGTACTTATCGGCGTACCTACTCATTGGCGGTTAATGGGCAACGATACGCTTGAAGACCCCGAACTGCACCGGCTGATAAAGAAATGCGACATAGTGATGCCCTGGCTTGTAGGACGTTTCAACGAAGAATCATTCCCAAGTTTCGCACAAATCGTGAAAGACGATATCAAATGGTGCAAGGCGAATAATCTGGATTATGCACCGCTGGCTTTCCCCGGTTTCTCGTGGGTCAACATGAACAAAAACTCACGACCGATTCCCCGTAACCGCGGCAGTTTCTATTGGAAGCAGTTATCGACACATATCGGCAATGGCGCTGAGATGCTTTATCTGGCGATGTTTGACGAGATAGATGAAGGAACGGCGATCTTCAAATGTGCCACCGAAGTTCCCGTCGGCGACAGCTACTTTTTACCGCTGGACGCCGACCTTGGGAACGATTACTACCTCTACCTCGCCGGTCAGGCAGGCCGCACGTTGCGCAGGGAAATACCGTTGACGGGCGTCATTCCGAAACGAAAATAAAAAACAAATATTCACATTAAACGAATTCGATAAAATGAGAAATCTTAAAACAGTTTTATTGCTCCTGAGCCTTTGCTTGACAGCTCAATGGGCGTTTGCCCAGAACAATCCTTTCGTAAGGAATATCTTTACGGCCGATCCGTCCGCCCATGTATGGGAAGACGGACGCCTGTATGTTTATCCTTCGCACGACATTGATCCGCCCCGGGGTTGCGACCTCATGGATAAATACCATGTTTATTCTACCGACGACATGGTTAACTGGGTAGACCACGGCGAAATACTCAGCGCGGATCAGGTTCCGTGGGGCAGACCCGAAGGCGGCTTTATGTGGGCGCCCGACTGCGCATATAAAAATGGAACGTATTATTTCTATTTCCCGCATCCCAGCGGAAGCGAATGGAATAAAACATGGAAAGTCGGTATAGCGACCAGCACAAAACCCGCTTCGGAATTTACGGTTCAGGGATATGTGGAAGGACTCGGCGATGACAACTTTGCGATGATTGATCCCTGCGTATTTGTCGATGACGACGGGCAGGCCTATTTCTATTACGGAGGCGGGGGCAGATGCGCCGGAGCCAGGCTGAAAGACAATATGACGGAACTGGCCGAACCCTTGACATTCATGGAAGGGCTGGAAGATTTCCACGAAGCTGCATGGATATATAAGCGGAATGGAGTGTATTACCTTTCTTATGCGGATAACGCCAGGAGAGGCAACCAACTGCGTTACGCAATGAGCGACAGTCCGCTGGGGCCGTGGAAACATCAGGGCGTTTACTTGGATCGCGTCACATCCGACACGAGTCACGGTTCTGTTGTGGAGTATAACGGGCAGTGGTATCAGTTTTATCATAACTGCGACCTTTCGGGAATGGGAAATTTGCGTTCCATCTGTTTTGATAAACTGTATTATAATCCCGACGGAACGATTCAAAAAGTAATACAAACTACCGGACTGGGAGCCAGTGAACGGAAAATCCCGATTGACAACGGTTGGGTAGACCGCGCCGGATTTTTTGGAAAAGGAGTCAAACCCGAAAACACCAAAAACCTGTTATGGTATCGCCAGTCGGCCAAAGTGTGGGAAGAAGCCTTGCCGTTGGGAAACGGACGTTTGGGCGCAATGGTTTTCGGCGGAGTGGCGGACGAACGTATACAGTTGAACGAAAATACGCTTTGGGACGGATATCCCCTCGACCCCAACAATCCCGAAGGACGCAGAGCCTTGCCCGAAGTGCAACGCCTGCTGTTCGAAGATAAAAACAACGAAGCGGTTAAATTGGCGGAAGCAACGATGATGGGTAACCCGAAAGGCGTAAAATCTTACCAGTCGTTAGGCGAATTGTGGTTTGATACGCCTGAGCTTACCGC